>JBEIFN010000447.1:0-2778 GCA_040382435.1 Alphaproteobacteria bacterium | reverse complement strand
GCCGCGATGCTGCTGCCGTGGGCGACGCGCGGGCTCACGGTGTTGCCCGTACCGCTGCGCGCGCTGGCCGTCATCGCATCGGTCTATCTGGCGCGAGGCGCGCTGTGGACCCCGCTGGACACGCAACAAGAGACCGGGCTCGCCCGCGCGGCGGCGGCCATCCGTTCTGCCGGCGGACGCGTCCACGGGCTGACCTCCACCGATGACGAAGGGTTCGGCGACCCCACCCGACTGGACCTCGCGCGTCGCCGTCGTCCGCATGACCTCGTCGTCGACCCGACGTTGGACGCGCTCGCCGAGAACAGCCTCACCGCCCTGCTGCAGGCGGGAGACCATGCGGTCGGCCGCCACGTCCTGCTCGACGTCGCGTGCGCGCGAACCACGGCGAGCAACCGCGTGATCGACGCAGAGGCGCTGGTGATGGACGGCGCACGCGCGATCGCCCAAGGCCCCAAGCGGCGGGACGAAGCGGAGCGCGGACGCATCGTGCGCCCCGATGCCGCCCTCGAGATCCTCGACGACGCGCCGTGCCTTGGACAACCCGACGCGCAGCGCTGCACCGAGACGGAACCCGACGGAACCTGCAGGACGTATGCGTGCGCACCGGGCACCCAGCCAAAGCCCGACGGATGGACCAACGCCCTGTGCAACGCCGTCCGCGCGCGCTTCGTGCTCAGCCCTGTGATCGAGGAGCCGCTCGCCCCTTGGACGGTCGACGCCGCTTGGGCGGCACCCGTAGCGCGCAACCTGTCCGTTGGCCTGTACCGCATCACTGGCTTGACCGACGCGGATGCGACGGAGACCGTCCGCGCGCTGGAACCCTCGGATGCGACGCGATAACCGCGCCCCCCCGGAGGCCGAATGACCGCCACGCCTGCCCGCTTGGGCTACGCACTCCCCGCTGAGTGGGCACCGCAGGCTGCGATCTGGCTCGCGTGGCCAGCGGCCGAGGACCTCTGGCAGGACAACCTCGCACCAGCGCAAGCCGAGTTCGTCGCGCTCGCAGAGGCGATCGCGTGGGCCCCTCCGGGCGCCGCCTCGACGCCGATGCACCTCGCCGTCACCGATAAGCGGGCTGCAGAAGCCGCCAACAGCGCGCTCGCCGGCCTGCCCGTCTCCCTGCACCTGCTGCCGTATGGCGACATCTGGTTCCGCGACACCGCGCCGCTGTTCCTCCAACACGCGTCGGGCGCCGTGCGTCCCGCCCGATTCCGGTTCAACGGGTGGGGCGAAAAGTACCTGTTGGCGCACGACGACGCCGTCAGCGCCGCGGTCTGCGCGATCGACGGTCGCGAGGCGTTCGCGATCCCGTTCGTGCTCGAAGGGGGATCCGTCGAGCAAGACGGCGAAGGCACCGTGCTGACCAGCCGACAGTGCCTGCTCAACCCCAACCGCAACGCGCTAGCCTCGCAAGCCGACGTCGAACGCGTGCTCTGCGACGCCCTCGGGGCCCGCCGCGTCCTGTGGGTCACCGAGGGGCTGATCAACGACCACACCGACGGCCACATCGACACCATCGCGCGCTTCGTCGCGCCCGGCGAAGTCGTCTGCATGACGGCCTCGGGCGACGATGACCCCAACGCCGCGATCCTCGACGCGATCGCCCACGAGCTCGCGACGCTCACCGACGCGGCTGGCCGTCGGCTCAAAGTCCACCGGATCCCGTCGCCCGGGCGCGTCCTCGACGAGGATGAACGCGTGATGCCGGCGAGCTACGTCAACTTCCTGATCACCAACCACAGCGTCATCGTCCCCACCTACGGCACGCCGTACGATGAAGCGGCGGTGGCTGCACTGCGGCCCCTGTTCCCGTCGCGCCGCGTGATCGGTCTGTCCGCACGCGCCATCCTCTCCGGAGGCGGCGCGTTCCACTGCATCTCTCAGCAGGTCCCCGCCGAGGTCATCCCATGAGCCGCACCCTGACCGTCGCTGCCATCCAATGCCGGCTCGGCGACGACCGCGCCACCAACGTCGATCGCGTCGCACGGCTCGTCGAGCACGCCGCGGATCTCGGCGCGCAGGTCATCTGCCCGCCCGAGCTGTTCGAGGGCATCTACTTCTGCCGTACCGAGGAAGACCGCTTCTTCGACCTCGCGCTACCGCTCGACGCCAACGACACGATCGATCGCTTCGCCGAGATCGCCGCGCGACGCGGCGTGGCGCTGCCGATCTCGGTGTTCGAGCGTGAAGCGCATGCGACGTACAACTCGATCGTCATGCTCGACGCCGACGGCAGCCGACTCGGCGTCTACCGCAAGTCCCACATCCCCGACGGTCCGGGCTACGAGGAGAAGTACTACTTCCGCCCCGGAGACACCGGCTTCAAGGTCTGGCCGACGCGCTTTGGCCTCGTCGGCGTCGGTATCTGCTGGGACCAGTGGTACCCCGAGTGCGCACGCGCGATGGCGCTTCAGGGCGCCGATGTGCTGCTCTACCCAACGGCGATCGGGTCCGAGCCCAATGAGGTCGACACCAAGGACCCCTGGCAGCGGGTGATGATCGGTCACGCCGTCGCGAACAGCACCCCGGTGGTCGCCGCCAACCGCATCGGCGACGAGGGTGGCCAGGTCTTCTACGGCCACTCGTTCATTGCCGACGCCGCAGGCGACAAGGTCGCTGAGCTGGGCCGAGACGACGAGGGCGTCATCCTGCACACCTTCGACCTCGATGCCCTCTCGCGACGCCGCGGGAACTGGGGCTTCTTCAGGGACCGACGTCCTGAGTTGTACGGCCGCCTCGCCACCGCCGACGGCAAGCTGGCCGTCAAACCGTCCTGAG
>JBEIFN010000446.1:0-2784 GCA_040382435.1 Alphaproteobacteria bacterium | reverse complement strand
GAGCCCCGTCTGGCGCGCGCCCGCGGGCCTGGAGCGGCTGGCGGCACACGGTTTGCCGACGACGCGCGACGAGGCGTGGCGCAACACCAGCCTCAAGGTCGCGCTGGGGGCGGACTTCGGCGCGCCGTCGCGCGCGCCGCTGACGCCTGATGAGGTGGCCGCGGTGCAGGCGGCGGTGGTGCCGGGTGCCACCGAGGTTGCCGTGATCTGCGATGGCTACCTGGTGCCCGCGCTCGGGCGCGGCACGGCGGTGACGCTCGCGGACGGCGCGGTCCCGGTCGGCCAGCTCGCCTCGCAAGGCGACGGGTACGCTGCCCTCGCCGACGTTTACGCGCCCGAAGCCTCGGTGCTGCGCGTCGGACGGGGGCAGGACGCTCAGCTGGTGCAGGTCGTGATGTTGACCCGCGCCCACCTCGCCGTCGTCGCGCATCCGCGGCTGTGGGTCAGCGTGGGGGAGGGCGCGCGCGTCACGCTGCTCGAGACACACATCGGGGTCGGGACCGGTGCGAGCTTCACCAACGCCGTCGTCGAGCTGGAGATCGGACGCGACGCAGAGGCCGCGCACGTCGTCGTCGACGAGGTGGGACGCGTGGGGTCGACGCGGCTGCGCCAGACGTTCGTCGCCGTCGAACCCGGCGCGACGTACCGACGTCACCTGACGTCGTTGGGCGGCGGTGGCACCGTCCGCGACGTGGTCGACGCGCGGCTCGATGCGCGCGCGACGGTCTCGGTCGACACGATCCAGCTCGTCGATGCGGGCGATCATGTCGATCACCGTCTGGTGCTGCGGCACGTGGGCCGGGACGCGACCACCGCGCACACGACGCGGGGCGTCGTGACGGCCAAGGGACGCGCGGTGGTCGACAGCAACGTCCATGTCGACAAGGAGGCCGGCGGCGCGAGCGCTCGGCAGTCGATGAAGCACCTCCTCGTGTCGCCCGACGGTGACGCCCGCGCGCGGCCGCGCTTGGAGATCGAGGTGGACGAGGTCACCGCGAGCCACGGCGCTACCGTGGGCCAGCTCGATGCGGCGCAGCTCGGCTACCTGCGAAGCCGCGGCGTCCCCGAGTCGGTGGCGCGCCAGATGCTCACCGAGGCCTTCGTCGCTGAGGTGGTGGACCGTGCGCCGGCCGCGGTGGGTACGCTGCTCCGCGACCGGGTGCAGGCCATCCTTCCCGACCGGCTCGGAGGCGCGTCGTGAGCCCCTACGACGTCGACGCGCTTCGGGCGTTGTTCCCGGGTCTCGCCCAACGCGTTCACGGGCGTCCTCTGGTCTACCTCGACCATGCCGCCACCTCGATGACGCCGGCGCCGGTGCTCGACGTCCTCGGTCGCGCGACGGCGATCGACCGCGCCAACGTCCATCGAGGCGTTCACACCCTGAGTCAGCGCGCGAGTGATGCCTTCGAAGCGGCGCGGGCCGAGGTGGCGTCGTTCGTGGGCGCCTCCGACCCGCGAGAGGTGGTCTGGGTCCGAGGGACGACCGAAGGCGTCAACCTCCTCGCGCAGACCTGGGGGCGCACGCACCTCGGCCCGGGCGATGCGATCGTCGTGACGGCGATGGAGCATCACAGCAACCTCGTGCCTTGGCAGCAGGTCGCGGCCGAGCGGGGGGCCACCCTCCGCGTGATCCCGCACGACGCGCGGGGGGTGCTCGATCTCGATGCTCCGGCGGCGCAGTTCGACGCTTCGGTGAAGTTGGTGGCGGCCGTGCACGTGAGCAACACGCTGGGGACGGTCAACCCGATCCGGCAGCTCGCCGACCGTGCGCACGCCGTCGGGGCCAAGTTGTTCGTGGATGGCGCGCAGGCCGCGCCGCACATGCCGATCGACGTCGCTGCGCTCGGGTGCGACGCGTTCGTGTTCTCGGGACACAAGGTGTGCGGTCCGTTCGGGATCGGTGCGGTGTGGGCGCCGTTGTCGCTGTGGTCGACGCTGCCGCCGTGGCAGGGTGGTGGGGGCATGATCGGTCGCGTCACCCTCTCGCACAGCACCTGGGCCGAGCCGCCGATGCGCTTTGAAGCGGGCACCCCCGACGTCGCCGGCGCTGTGGCGCTCGCGGAGGCGCTTCGGTTCCTGCGCGGTGTCGGTCTCGACGCAATCGGGGCCCACGAGGCGTCGCTGTTGGCGCATGCGAACGAGCGGTTGGCGACCGTCCCCGGTTTGCGCATGCTGGGCACGGCGCCGCACAAGGCCAGCGTCTGTACCTTCGTCGTCGAGGGCGCACCGGCGTCCGACCTGGGTGCGTTCCTCGATCAACGCGGGATCGCCGTGCGGACGGGTCACCACTGCACCCAGCCGGTGATGGACGCGTTTGGCGTCCCGGCGGCCGTCCGGGCCAGCTTCGGTTTGACCACGACGCACGACGAGGTCGACGTGTTCGTCGACGCGTTGCGCGACGTTCTTCGCTACTTCTGAGGGCATCATGGCCGACAGGGTTCAGACCGCTTGGACGATCGCCGAGGCCGCTTGGGACGCGGGCATGGCGGGGGGATGGCGCCGGGGCGTGGCGACCGGCCTGCGCGCGATCCGTCGCGTGATCGCCCCGGCCCTTGAGGCGGCCCCGGTGCCTCCCCCGCCCGAGGTGCCGGCCCCGGTGCCCACGCCGCCCCGGGAGCCCGCGCCGTCGGCCGCGCTGGTCACGCCGCCGCCGGTCGTCGAACCGGACCCGGTGGTGCCTGCGTCGGCGTGGGTCGTGCCCGATCTGAGCGCCGCGGAGCCGGAGGCGTCCCCGCTCCACGACGAGGTGATCGCGCGCATCCAGACGGTGTTCGACCCCGAGAT
>JBEIFN010000445.1:0-2793 GCA_040382435.1 Alphaproteobacteria bacterium | reverse complement strand
GCACCTCGACGGCGCCAGGAGCACCACCAAGCCCACAGGCGACGCCAGCGCCCGCGACGCGGACCGGCGAACAACGGGAGCCACCACGATCCGGCGACCCCTTCGGACTGAACGCACATGCGGACCAGCGGGCGCATCCAGTCTCGGTCGACGCGGTCGGGTCGGCACGCCTCGGCAAAGCCGATCGCCGGCTCGCCGTCGAGCTCGGCGTGGAGCAGGTGGCGCAGGTAGAACGGACCGTCGTCGACCGGCGGTTCGACCCGGAACGTCAAGGCGCCATCGGGCAGATCGAGGTGCCAGGCGTCCCACCAAGGCATGCCGAACCGGCCGCGATGCGCGGTCGCCAAGCGCAA
This sequence comes from Alphaproteobacteria bacterium, assembly GCA_040382435.1. Taxonomy (GTDB): domain Bacteria; phylum Myxococcota_A; class UBA796; order UBA796; genus JBEIFN01. Next base: position 2,440 of record JBEIFN010000445.1, on the reverse strand, counting down.
GGTCGGTCGGTGCATCCGGGTCGTCCCGTCGGCGGCGAGGTCGACCACGAGCAGCAGCGGCAGAGCGTCGTCTCCTTCGGGGAAGCTCAGGTAGGCGATGACGGTGCGGGTGGCGGTGCTCACCCGTCCCCACACCCAGTGCGCGAGGCCGAGGCCGTGAAGCGGCTTGGGGCACCCATTGCGGTCGTGGTAGCCGACGCCGTCAACGTCGAGCAGGACCTCGTCACCGACGACGAGTCGCGCGTGCGCAGGTCCGGGTGCGAGCATCGGCGCCCACCGGTGGGCGTCGGGCGCGGGTTCGGGCACATCGTAGGTCGGGCGTTTGCCGGTGGCCTGGAAGGTGGCGCGCAGCGGCTGGTCGCTCCCGGGAACGGGGAAGGTGAGCGTTCCGCGGACTGCGCAGCCGCCTGCGCCGTCGTCCGAGGTCTCGATCACGGCGTCGCCGAACGTCCAGCGGCCGCCGTCCCAATGGGCGTCCTCGACGCAGAGCAGGTGGTACGCACACGGTTGGCCGGCCTTGTACGCCGTCAGATGGATGGAGGGGGCGTCGCCTGGGGGTGCGGAGTGGCCTCGGCGCGCGGCGTCGGCGCGGCCGGGAAGGAAGGGGAGGCCCCACGACCAAATCACGACGACGCCGTCGCCCGCGGCGTTCACCACGTCGACGTACCACCACAGGAAGCCACCGCTGGCGCCGAGCAGGTCGCGCGGGAGGGGGCGTTGAGGAGCGTCGAGGTCCAACATCTCGTGATGATCTCCTGGCCTGATGTCGTTGCAAACCCTATGCAGAGGGTGTACTAAGTCGGTGCATCGGGTTTGCAACGGGTGGAGGCACAGTGGCGCGACGCGACGTCGACGTGGTGGTGGTCGGAGGAGGGCCGGTGGGCCTTGCCTTTGCCGCTGAAGCGGTCGCGCGCAACCTCGCGGTGACCGTCCTCGCAGGTCGTGACGCGCCTTGGACGCCGACGTACGGCATGTGGGCCGATGAGGCCGCAGCGCTCGGCCTCGACGACGTCGTCGCGGGCCGGTGGGGCGACGTCGACGTTGTCACCACCCAGGGCGAGACGGTCTCGTTCGGGCGTGGCTATGTTCGCCTCGCGCGTCGCCGGTTCCGGGACCGCTTGCTCCAAGCGATCATCGCGGGCGGCGGTCAGGTGCACCACCAGACCGCGGCCAACGTGCGCCACGATGCCGACGGTAGCGAGGTCGAGGACGTCGAGGGGCTGGTGTACCGTGCGCGAATCGTGGTGGACGCATCGGGTCCACGGCCGGCCCTCCTCGAACCCCGCACGGCGCCCCGGTCGTTTCAGACGGCGGTGGGGCTGCAGGTCGAGGTGGACGCGCATCCGTTCCCGCTCGATCGGTTCCGCTTGATGGACTGGCGCTCGGTCCCTGGCCACGACGGTCCGCCGACGTTTTTGTACGCGATGCCGCTCGGGAGTCACCGGCTGTTCGTCGAAGAGACGAGCTTGCTGGGGGCGGCGCGGCCGTTCCCGGAGCTGCGCGGCCGCTTGCTCGCGCGGCTGGCTCACCTTGGCGTGCGCGTCCGCGAGGTGGTCGACACCGAGCTGTGCCACATCCCGCTCGACGACGGACTGCCGTCGCGCGAGCAACGCGTCGTGGGGCTCGGCGCTGCGGCGTCGATGGTGCACCCGGCGACGGGCTACCAGCTCGGCCGGAGCTTGCGCGCGGCGCGCAGGGTGGCCGATGTGATCGCGCGGCAGCCGCACGGTGCGCCGGGTGCGCTCGCGGCGAAGGCGTGGCGCGCCGTGTGGCCCGCGAGCGCGTTGGCCTCGCGTGAGCTGTTCCTGTACGGGGCGCGGCGGGTCGCGCAGCTCGACGGCGCCCAGACGTCCGCGTTCTTCCGGGCGTTCGTCCAGAGCGACCCCGCCGCGCGCGACGCCTACCTCGCCGGGGATGCCGGCCTCGCGCCCGTGCTCGCCACGATGGCGTCCACCTTCGCGGGCGCTCCCGCTCCCGTCCGCAGCACCCTGCTGCGCGGCGGTCATACGTTGCCGGGTCGCTTGCTCAGCGCCTCGCTCGGTCTGCCCTCTCGCGTCGGAGCTGTCGGATGAACCTGCAAACGGCATGGAAGCGGCTGTCTGCCGACGCCTCGGACCTCGGCGCGGTGCGAGACTTGATGCGCCGGTTGGTTGGGGACGATCCGACCGACATCTGCGCCGAGATGGCGAACGCGCACCTTGTGGGGGGCGGCAAGTACCTGCGCGCCTCCCTCGCCCTGGGAGCAGCCGCCGCGCTCGGCGTCGAGCCGCGTCACGCCGTGCCGTGGGCCGCGGCGTGCGAGCTGATGCACAACGCGAGCTTGATCCACGACGACCTGCAGGACGGCGACGAGGTCCGTCGCGACCGTCCGGCCGTATGGCGTACGTACGGCAAGGAACAGGCGGTCAACGCCGGCGACATGATGCTGATGCTCTCGGTG
>JBEIFN010000444.1:0-2796 GCA_040382435.1 Alphaproteobacteria bacterium | reverse complement strand
CGCGTGGACGTCGGGGGACGCAGCCGACGGGCCCGCTGCCCGCCTCGGTGCGCCCGATGCCCAAGCCCCTGGCGTCTCGCGCCCGACGCGCTTGGCGGCACCGCAGCCCGCTTGGCTTACGGGTGCTGCCGATCCCGCGGCAGACGGCCCTGAGCCGCTCCCGCTCGGCGCGCCGGGGGAGGGCCGGGTGGTCCGCACGGCGCAGCGTGCGGCGCGCGAGGAGGTCACGGTCCGCCTGCCGTCACGGGCAGGTCGTGCGCTACATGTCGCAGGCCGCGACGGCTTGGACGCCGCGACGTGGATGCGCTGGCGGTCGGCGGCCGTCCGGGGGGATGCCCTGGCTTCGGTCGCGGTGTCGGGTCCGGGGGCGTCCGAGGTCGCTTCGCAGATCGCCCGTTGGGAGCGCACGCGCGGTGTGGCGGGCGCGATGGCTCGTCCTGGAGGTCCGTTGCCGGCTCCCGTCGCGGCGCGCGCGCCGGTGGACGCGGCGGTCGGGCTGGACGCGGGGGCAGTGCCGGCGTCTGTGGCTGTCGGGGTCGAGGCCGGCGGTCGGTCCGTCGCGCCGCGCGCGCGTCGTCCGTCGGCCGCGTGGACGGCGGCACTGCGGAGCGAGGGTCGGTTTGGCGCGACGTTGACGGCTTCGGCCGACGGCGGCGCGATGGCCGAGGCCGCGATCACGAGCGCGAGCTTTACGGCGGCCTGGTCGGCGGGTCGGCGTGAGGACGGCCAACCCGCCGGCTACGCGCACCGCGCGGTGGCCGCTGACGCGGCGCCGAGGCCGCTGAATACGCGTCCCGATCTGGCCTACCTCGCCTCGGCGGGGGCGGACTCGTCCGACGCCGCACCCGCGTTCGGGGAGTCGGTTACCCGTACCGTTCGTGGCGGGCGGCGTGTCGCGACCGGCGCGCCGTCGGCGACCGTCGGTGCCGACATCGCGACGAGCGAGGAGGTCCAAGCGGCTGGCGTGGAGACGGGCCGCCTCGGTGGGCGTTCCCCCGACGCGGTGTCCGCGTCTCGGGCGGGTGCGACACGGGCGTCGCCGTCGCTTCGCGGCGTCGGAAGGGCGGCGAATGCGCTGTTCACCGCGCTGGCGAGGTCGACCACGGCCGCAGAGGTCGCGACGGTGCTCCTCGAAGCACCTGGAGCTGCGGCGGCAGAGCTCGCTGAGGCCCTGCCCGAGCCTGCGGCACGCGCGGTGTACGAGGTCACGCGGATGCGCACGCTGCCCGAGTCGGAGGCGGCGGTGCTCTCGCCGGGGCCAGCCCGGCAAGGCGGGGGCGCGGTGGCGCAATCGGGCGCCTCATCGGCGGCAGGTGGCGCGACCAACCTGCGTGCGGCGCTGTCGGCGGGGGTTCGGCGCGTCCGGCGCAGCGGGGGCGGCGGCGGACCGACGGCTGCAGGTCACGATGGCCACGGCGAGGGGCGGTTGATGAAGCTGAGCCAGAAGCTGCTCGGCCTCATCCACCTCGCCGAGAGCCAAAAGACGGATGCGACGCGGCAGGTGCGTCGCTCGGATGAGAAGGTGGGTGCGGCCTCGCAGGGGCGCGCCGGGCAAGTCGAGGGAGCGGATGGGGTGACCCTGGCCTCCCTCCAGCGTGAAGTCCTTGAAGCCGTGCAGCGGGAGCTCGAGCGCTCTCGTGAGCGTGGGGAGGGAGGTCGCTATGGCGATTTCTGGTGGTAACGAGAAGGCGGTGTTCACGAACCTGGACTCGGGCGCCTCGCTCAAGGTCCAGTTCAACCCCAAGGAGTTCCAGCTCTCCGATGGAGCTGACTGGAAGCCCAAGGGCAACGTCGCTCATCCTGCGCTGACCTACGAGAAGGGGCAGCCGGCCAACTTGAGCATGGAGTTCTTCTTCGACTCCACGCGCGAGGGTGGGACGGTGTCCGGATCGGTCAACGGCTTCCGCAACCTGCTCGAGCAGACCGTCAAGCTGGTCAAGGACGGCAAGACGTACACGCGTCCGCCGTACCTGCGGTTCTCGTGGGGTGGGTTCGACTTCACGTGCGTCCTCAAGCAGCTCGACGTCAGCTACTTGATGTTCGCGCCCGACGGCTCGCCCGTCCGGGCCAAGGTCGCGGTCCAACTCATGGAGCACAACCCGTCGAACACCAACGCGGCGATGAAGCTCGGAGGTGGCGCGCTGGGCGGGCTGTCGACGGCGGCGCTCTCTGCGACGCAGACGATGACGCTGGGGGCCGGGCAGACCCTGTCGTCGCTCGCCGCGGCCGCGGGTGTTCCGTTTCAGGACATCGCGCGCGCCAACGGCATCATGGACCCGCTCTCGGTCATGCCGGGGATGCAGCTCGTCATCCCGGGGTCTTCGGCGGTCGCCGACGTGTTGGAGGGTGCCCGACGCGCCGCGAACACGGCCGCTTGGCTGGCGAGTGGCGCGGTTGACCCGTTCCACGAGCTCGGGCGACTCGCGCCGGGACTCGGAGGCATCTTTGCCGAGGATGGTGCGCTCGGGGCGCAGTTGAACAACGTCGCGGACGCGATCAGCGGTGCGATCGGTGAAGCTGCGGACTTTGTGCTCGACGTCGCCGATGATGTTCGCGACGTCGCGGTCGGTGTCGCGCGGACCGTCGACGCCGTGACGGGCGCGGTCGGCTCGGTCGTGCGTGACGTGCATCGCATCGAGGGGGCCATCGACGACGTCTTTGGCGATGACGACGGTGGCGGGCGCCCTGAGCGTCCGAACTTTGGCGGGGGCGGTCCTCGCGGCGGCGGCGGCGGTGCGGCTCCGGGTGGCGGTGGCGGCGGTCCTCGCGGCGGCGGCTCGGCTCCGGGCGGCGGCG
>JBEIFN010000443.1:0-2800 GCA_040382435.1 Alphaproteobacteria bacterium | reverse complement strand
CGCCGACCTCGCGCACGCGCCCGTCCGACGCGTGCTCGATGTCGTCGTTGGGGATGTAGGCGTAGTCCGGGTTGGCGTCGGGGTAGATCTGGCGAAGCCGCAGGACGCTGGCGCCGCGACGCAGACGCGCCACTACGGTCGCGGCAGGGTCGGGGCGTGACCTCAGCAGGGAGCCGTCATGCGGTAACGTGTACCAACTCGGCGTCATTCCGGGCGGCGCGTCCCGTTCGGAAGCCGCGCCGGCCCCCAGAAGGGCAGCGCGGGCGGATGGCGGCGCGGGCGGCGCAGCGGGCGAGCCTGACGTGGTGACGTCCGGCGCATCTGGCTCGGGCGCCGTGACCGACGCCGCAATCGGCGCCGTAGCTGACCTTGGAGGCTCGGAAGCGAGGTCGCCCCGACCGATGCACACGCCCGCGACCAACCCGCCGATGGCCGTCAACACGGCAGGGAAGAACGCCCCGAGCGCGGGTAACGTGGCCTGAGGGCGTGGCGACGGTGGGTACGGCGGCGGGGCTCCGCGCGAGGTGGACGCCGCGGCGGACGAGCCTGTGATCAAGCGGGCGAGGGCGTCGGCCGCGTCGGCAGCATCGGCCGCGCTCGGTGATCGGGTGGCTTCGGTGCGTGCGAGGATGCGTTGCGCGTGTTCGGCGGCCGAGACGGGCAGCACGCCCTGGGCGGTTAAGCGCGCGATACGTTGCCCCGTGGGCATCGTTTCGGTGGTCCCGTCGACGGTCCTAGCCCATGCGTCGAGGGCGCTCCGGAGGGCCGCGAGGGCTCCTGCCGGGTCATCGTCGTCGAACAACGCCGCCGCGACGGTAACGAACCTGCGGGTTCCAGGAGCGGTCGCGGCGGCGACCGAGACCAGCCGATCCATGGGATCCATTGCGTCAGCGCTCCTCGCTGGGCGTTTCGGAACCGTCCCAATCCACCCAGTCCCCGAGACCGATACTGTAGAACTTTCCGCGGGTCGACACGGTGTACCGAACTTGCTCGTCCGGAACGATGACCGAGAGCCATCCGTCGCCGGTATCGACACGAAGCTTGGGGTTCCCGGGGTAGCGATTGACCGTCTCCTGCTCGGGTGCCTTCGGTGCGAGCCACAACGCCTTGAGCGGAAGCGTACGTGCGCGTGCAGGCACTTTGGTCGCTGCGAAAAGCTTGGCGAGCGCCACATCGAACGACGAGGTGTCCAGTTCCAGCCACGCGTCCCATTGGCACCCCCCGTCTGAGAGAACATAGGTCGTGCCGTCTCGTAGCCGATATCCGCGGCATTCGGTGGCTGGTGACAAGATGCCTTCGTACGCGCATGACGTCGAGGAGATGTCGGCGACGACTCCGGTCTTGAGTGCATAGCGAGACATATCATCCAAGTCTTTGCTGGCCTGCACGACGCGCACCGTGCCCCGATGCTGGACGCCGCCCGCGGTGGCGGTCACGATGACCGTGCCGGGCGCCTTGGGCCAGAGAACCCCTTTGGTGTCGATGGTCGCGACCGAAGGTCGACTGCTCGACCATGTGACTTTCGGGTTTTTTTTGCTTGCGTCATCCTGAGGGAAGGTCAGTCGGCGAGGCAACCCGACCTCGGGGTACCCCACCTGGAACACGTCGCTGTCAACCTCGAACGCCTCGTCTTCTTCTACCGGAGCCTCCTCGATCAGCACCGCACTCGCGGGGGTTGAGGGCGTCGCTGGCGGTGCAGCCACAGGCTCCCTCGCCACTTCGGCGGCGGTCCGGTCGGGTTCGGGAGTGACCTCGACGGTCGTCGTTGGCGTCGGGGAGTTGCACGCGATGAGCAGGCCTGCGACAAGCGGGCGGAGGTCGTGTGAGAGACGCATCGAGGCTCCAAGGCATCGGAGGACGGCGAGGGCGTGGGGCACGCAACGCTGCAACTGGCTCTGCAATCCGTGAGGCGTGCGGATGCTGACACAAACCCGTGCCGGCTTGGCCGTATGCCCTTAAAGAATGGATTTCTCGTCGTAGATCGGCAACGCGATCGCACAACACGCGTCGCGATGATGGCGCGCGGATGGCGTTCGCGGCATCGTAAGCACGACGCAGACGTGCTTGCCCCCGCCCCCATGCTACACTCCACCGCCGCGGGAGGCGCCGATGTCGCGCGCTTGGGGGTTGGTCGGCGTAGGGTTCCTGGCGGGCCCTTGGGCGGCGCATGGCTCGGTGGCAGCCCCGCCCCCCGTCACACCCACGCCTACATGGGACAGTCCGACGCTCGGCACCTTCCACCTGATCCCGTCGGGCACGTTCATGATGGGGTGCGTGCCGGGTCGGGATGACGTGGCCGGCGGGTGCTTCCCCGACGAGTCACCGGCGCACCCGGTGACGCTGACGCAGCCGTGCGACCTGATGGAGCACGAGGTGACGCAGTGGGAGTGGCAGGCGGTGATGGGCGACAATCCGTCGGCATTTCCTTGGGCGGGCCCTGACGCGCCCGTCGAGTCGGTCTCGTGGGACGACGCGCAGGCGTTCGCGCAGGCCGTGAGCGCGCGAGACGGCGTGGCCTACCGCCTGCCGACCGAGGCCGAGTGGGCGTACGAGCCCTATGATGCCGCGCCCGTCACCGACCCTCGAGGATCGTCCTCGGGTCGCATGCACGTCAACCGAGGCGGCGGCTGGGGCGTTCCGGCACGCGCGGCGCGGATCGCGGGCCGCAGCATGTGCCTCCCCAGCGACCGCTACGACATCCTCGGCTTCCAGCTGCTCCGCCCCATCCCCTGACGGGACCGCCCGTGCGGGGCGGTCCCGGAGGATGCCGGTGTCGGGGGCGTACGATACGGCGGTTGTG
>JBEIFN010000442.1:0-2801 GCA_040382435.1 Alphaproteobacteria bacterium | reverse complement strand
GGGCACCAGCGACCACAAGGCGTCGCGGGCCGACGGTGTGCGCGGCATGTTCGTCGGGCGCTCCGCCGCCACGCGCTCGGGGGGCGCGATCTCTGCCGGCTCGGCCGCGGCCTCGACGACCGGCGTGGGCTCCCGCGCGGGGACCGCCATCTCTACGGGCTTCTGGACCGGCTCGATCGCCGCCACGGTCACCGGGGCCAAGACGGGGGGTTCTTCGACCACAACCGGCGCGGGTTCGGGCCACAGCGACGCGAGCCGCGCCCGCACGCCTGCGGTGACGGGCGCGTCGTCGACGAGTCCGAGCGAAGCCCGGAGCGCGCTGAAGGTCCCTTCGGGGGCGTCCTTCGAGGTCATGACGCGTCCGCTACGCTGCGCGGGCGCGCCGCCGCTGTTCGCGAGGTCGAGCGGGCTGACGGTGCGGTAGTCGAGCGCGTTGTCCGTCCCGCTGCTCTGCGAGACGAACGTCCAGCTCGCCGGCGGGAGCTGCTGCGCGACACACGCGACGTCGGCGGTGCAACCGATGACGCGCTCCCGTACCGCAGGTTCGAGGTCGCTGAGCAGCTGGACGCGGACGTCGGGGATCGCCTCGAACGCAGCGCGCGCCAAGGCCACGTGCGTCGGTCCGTCGGCGAGGGACCCGGGCGTGCCCGCGACGAGCAACAACACCTGCCACGGTGTGTTGTACAGCGTGGTGCGACCCGCAGGCAGCTCGTCGAAGCCGACGACGGCCTCAAAGGGCAACACCAGCTCGCCTTGCGCGAGCCGGACGCGAAAGCCTGCGTCCTCGGTGGCGACGATCGTCGCGTCGAACTGCTGGCCCGATGCGACCGTCAACGAGCGCTGCTCTTGCGCCCATGCGTTGGTCGACAGGGCGAGACCGAGGATCACGACCGAAAGGACGGCTCGCCTCATGGTGCCACCTCGCCGGGGAGCAGGGGACACAACAGGTCGCCGGGGGCTGCCGTCGTCGGCGCCGGTGTGGCGCTGTCTGCAGTGTCCGCAGCCTCGGTCGCCCCCATCAAGGCGGGCCGCGAAACGCCGAGCCGGAAGGGCAGCTGCGCGGTGCTGTCGGGGAGGTAGCCAGCGTAGACCACGGCCCACTCCCCCGCGCCGAGCGTCGCCGTGACATCGACCGCCGGGCCGAGGCGGTCGGCTCCGATCGGAGAGGAGGCTCCCTCCTCAGAGAGCGCCGGGCCGGGCACCCCGCACGCGTCGAGCGGGCGCAAGGTGAGGTCGAAGCTGGTCTGGGCGTCGCCGGCGACCGCGCGGAGACAGAGCGTCGACGTCGCGTCGACCCGCAGGCGGAACACCTCGACCTCTCCCGTGTAGTCACCGGGGAACGGGGCGCGGGTGCCCTGCGACCCGCACGCCTCGCCGAGAATCGCCGTGCCCGTGGCGACCGCGTTCCACCCCGTGCCATCGAGCGTGCCTTCAACGACGACGCCTTGTCCCTCGGGGAGCTGTGCCAGCGGCGCACCCGGCGGCTGGTCGGTGCCTTCGACCGTCGATGGGGTCCAGACGAGGGGCACCAGCGCGCGGGGGTGCGTGCCAGCCGGGAGCAGCGGCCCCGGATCGGGCAGGTTCGACGCACGGGGCCACGCGCCGCATGCGGACGCCAAGAGCAGCCACGCCAAGCCAAGGCGAGCCGGGCCGAGCAACGACGCCACATCGACCTCCACGCGAGGTCCTTAGCCGATCTCGACCGTCCCGGCGACCCTGTGTGGGTCAGCCCTGCAACCTGCGCTGAAATGCGTTACGCGGCGCCGTCGCAGGAGTGCACCCGTGGCCGAGAATGTTCCCACCGAAGATCTCGCGATCCGCCCCGACGGGGCTGGCGTCGCGTTCCGCACCGAGATGGCTGTGTCCAACTTCGTCCTTGGCTACTGGAAGCCGATGGTCGCGGTGGTGATCGCGGGGCTGGTCGGCACGTTGGTCTACGGGCTGTGGGCCAACGAGCAACAGGCCGCACAGCGCGCGTTCACCGGTGAGATCGCCGAGGTGATCGAGACCCAGGGCCTCGACCTTCAGACGCTCGCGCAGCAAAAGGCTCTATCGAACGCCGAGAAGCCGTTTGACGGGAGCAAGGCGGCCACGGCCGCGGCTTCGATCTTGGCGATCGCCGAGAAGGCGTCGGGCGTCGCGGCGTACGAAGGTGCGATGAAGGCGGCTGAGTTCGCTCGCTTTGGCGGTGACGCCGCGACGCGGCGCGCCGCGCTCGAGCTTGCGCAGAAGCGCGCGACCGACCCTGTCTTTCAGCTTTCCGCGGCAGGCGCGCTCGCGACGCTCGATGTCGAAGAGGGCAAGGGCGCCGATGCGGTGGCACGCTTCGACGCGCTCCGTGCCGATAAGGGGTTCGTGGGGCGCCGCGCCGCGCTCGAGCTCGCCTCGGTGCAAGAGGCGCTCGGACGCAACGACGAGGCCAAGGCCACGCTCAGCGACCTGTTGACCCGTTGGCCGGACGCGCCGGAGAAGGTCGACGTCGACGCGCGGCTGGCCCGGCTCGGCGCAGCTGCAGCAGGGCAGGGGACGACACCTGCGCCGGCGACCGCCGCCGATGCGGGCGCCGCCGCGACGCCGCCGACCGAGGCCGCTACGCCCCCCGCGCCCACGCCGTGACACGCCGGCTGCTCGGCATCGCCGGTGCTTGGCTCTGTGTCGGGCTCGCCCACGCCGCGGGGTCCCAGACTCCGGCTTCGGGGAGTGATGCGCAGCGCGTGATCGCGCACCCGACGCGTGCCCCCGACGCGCGCGTGCCGTTCCGGGGCGCGGTCACGGGGCCTCCGGTCCTGAGTTGGCGCGTC
>JBEIFN010000441.1:0-2805 GCA_040382435.1 Alphaproteobacteria bacterium | reverse complement strand
CGCCCTTGCGCAGCCAAGGATCCGAGAGCGGACGCCCGAGAACCTCGATCGTTCCGGCGTCGGCCGTGAGGAACCCCGCCAACAGCGAGAACGTGGTCGTCTTGCCGGCGCCATTGGGCCCGACGAAGCCCGCCACCGCGCCCCGGGGCACCGAGAAGCTGAGCGCGTCCAAGCCTCGCCCGCCCCCCGGCCATCGCTTGGTCACCTCGACGAACCGCAGCGCAGGCACGCCGGCACCGCCCAACGCTCCGGAACGGGTCATAGATCTCTCCGAGAGAAGACGGCAAACCCGAGCGTCGCGAGCAGGACCCCTTGTGCCGCGTGAACGGCGGCTGCGACCCAAGGCATCACGCCAAAGCCCCAGTACAGCGGTGTCCAGTCGGCCGGAAACAGCGGAAGCAACGCCTGACTCCAGACGGCGTCACCGCCAAGCCAGCGCAGCCCGCCATAGACCGCCGCGAGCACGACCCAGGCGACGAGCCCGAGCGCGCGCGACCAAGCGGGTGACGTCCCGAGCTGACTGACGCCGATCGCAAGCCCCAGAAAAGGGAGCGCGACGGCGGACGAGCTACCCGCCGCCTCCGCCAGCGCAACCCCGAGCGCCATCGGCGTCACCCCGGTCATCGACACCAACCCGACGACGGTCACTCCGGCGAACGCGACGCCCAGCACCGCGACCACCACAAGCCACTGCCCGAGCATACGCCCAGCCACGATCTCGGCGCGGCCAGCCCGGAGCGCCTCGTAGCGCAACGTGCGCGGGGCGACGTCGGCCGAGATCGCCTCAGAGGCCGAGAAGACCACGAGCAGCGGCACGAGGTGCAAGCTCAGCCAGCGAACGAACAACGCGAGCGGCGGCGTGGCGGCGAGGGCCTCGGCGAGTCCACGCTGGCCCCCCGCGAGGAAGCCGACGAGCGTGAGGTAGCCGTCGTGGTGTCGGAGCTGTTCAAGCATCGCGCCCGGACGGCTCCCCGTGGCCACACCGAGCGACGCGCCGACCTCCTGCTCCATCTCTCGCAGCGCCTCGACGAACAGCAGCGCACCGCCCACGTGGACGATCACGAACAGCATCAGCGTCGCCGCCGCCGACCAGCTTCGCACCGAACGAGCTACCTCGAACCGCGCGATCTCGAAAACATCGGCAGCCGCGCTCCGCATCATGGGACCTCGTCCTCGAAGGTCTCGAGGACGTCCAGGACCGACGGATCGACCCACGCCAACGGGTCGCGCGCGGCCTCCGACAAACCGGCGATCTGGGAAGGTTCGAGCGCGGCGACGATCGCCTCGTCGGCGTCGAGGAGCGCGTTCGAAGCGTTGACCATGGCCGTGAGCATCACGCGACGGGGCGGCTCCCGCCCCTCGGCGCGCGCGTCCTCGAGGACCTCGAGCATCGCCGACACCAGCTCGCCGTTCATCACGTCGATGGCGGAGGTGATCGCCTCCATCTGCACGTCGGAGGCTCCGGCCTCTTGGCGAAGCGCGTCGATCGCCGCAGCTTTGCGCATCGCGAGCAACGTCCGCGTCTCCTCGAGGCCCTGCTTCGCGCCGGCGTCGGCCAGCGAGGCGTGGCCCTCGGACCCGGGACCGGCCTGCACCGCGGCGTCCTCCCTCACCTCGGCCGCCGGCGCCGTCCCCTCGGCCGCGGGCGGGCCTTCCGACGGCGTCGCCGACGAGGCGCCAGGCGTCCGGAGTGCGCCGCGGAGCAAGGCCCCCACAGGACCTGCGACGTCGCCTCCGCCCGCGTCTGCGCGCTCGATCTCGGCCTCGAGGCGGCGCACTTCCGCCTGTGGGCGCAGACCGCCGACCACGATGCCAGCGAGGAAACCGACCGCGACGCCGACGACGCCGGGGATCAACCGAGGGTTCATCCGTCCTCCATCAACCGCTGACGACCGCCCTCATCCAACCACGACTGCAAGATCACGACGGCGGCCTCCTGATCGATGACGGCCTTGCGCCGCTGCCGAGAGACGCCCGCTGCGATCAGTCGCCGCTCGGCTTGGACCGACGAGAACCGCTCATCGACGTAGGTGACGGGCAGACCCGTCAGCGCGCCGTAAGCGTCCCCCACCTGGCGCGCGAGGCGCGCAGACCGCTCCTCACGACCATCGAGCTCCAGCGGCAGCCCGACGACGACGTGGGTCACGCTTCGTCCCTGCAACAGCGCTTGCAGCGCAGCGCAGTCCTTGCGGACCCCTTGCCGCTCGATCGTCGTCACAGGATGGGCGAGCATCCCTAGGCCATCGCTGACCGCGACCCCAAGGGTCAATGTCCCGACATCCAGCCCGACCGCGACACGCATCGCCACCCCGATGCCGCAGGTTACCGCGATCCCACCGCTCGCGCACCGCACCCGGCACGGACACAAACTGTCCGCATCTTGATCGGAAGAACTGGACAGGCGAACAAGGGTGCGCTACTGTACGTGCGTTCAGGAGCCCATGTGTCCCCAACCGCCTCTCCCTCCCCCGTCACCGCCGCGCCCTTGGCTTGGATCCTCAGCCAAGGCGACGAGGTGTTGTCGGGTCAGGTGGTCGACACGAACGGCGCATGGATCGCCGAGCAGCTCCTCAACGCCAACGTCGAGATCCGTGAGCGCTCCGTCGTCGGCGACGCCCTCACCGACCTCGTCGAGGCGTTCTCCCGCGCGGCCACCCAAGCCGGCCTCGTCCTCTCCACCGGCGGGCTCGGCCCCACCTCCGACGACCTCACCGCAGAGGCCGTCGCGCGAGCCTTCGGCGCGCCGCTCACCTTCGACCCGGAGGCGTGGGCGCACATCGCAGCGTACTACGAACGCTCCGGTCG
>JBEIFN010000440.1:0-2833 GCA_040382435.1 Alphaproteobacteria bacterium | reverse complement strand
GCTTCGCGGAGGCGACCGCGTCGAGGTCGCTGACATTGAAGCCGCCGTGGCGCGAATCGCCCGTATCCCACCCAAGTCGGTCTCCAACGAGGACCGCGACCGGCTTCGCAACCTCGAGGTCGACCTCAAGCGGGTGGTCTTCGGTCAAGACCACGCCGTCGGCGTGGTGAGCAACGCGATCAAGATGAACCGCGCCGGTATCGGAAGCCAGCGCCGCCCGATCGGCTCCTTCCTGTTCGCCGGGCCCACGGGCGTCGGAAAGACCGAGCTCGCGCGTCAGCTCGCGCTCACCCTCGGCGTCGCGTTCCACCGCTTCGACATGTCCGAGTACATGGAGCGGCACGCCGTCAGCCGTCTCATCGGCGCCCCCCCCGGCTACGTCGGGTTTGACCAAGGCGGCCAGCTCACCGACGCGGTCCACAAGACACCGCACTGCGTCGTGGTCCTCGATGAGATCGAGAAGGCCCACCGCGATGTGTTCAACCTGCTCCTCCAAGTGATGGACGACGCGTCGCTCACCGACAACAACGGTCGCAAGACGGATTTTCGCAACGCCATCGTGATCCTCACGACCAACGCAGGCGCTGCGAAGGCGGCCAGCCGAGGCCTCGGGTTCGTCGAGACCGGATCGGCGACGCGGGCGGAGGGTGCGCTCAAGGATGTGTTCCCGCCCGAGTTCCGCAACCGGCTCGACGCGATCGTCTGGTTCGAGCCGCTCCCGGAGTCGGTCATTCTCCAGATCGTCGACAAGTTCCTGATGGAGCTCGAGCTACAGCTCGCGGAGCGCAACGTCCGGCTGCTCGCGACCGACGCCGCCCGCGCACACTTCCAGAAGCAGGGCTTCAGCCGAGAGTTCGGCGCACGCGAGATGAACCGCGTGATCCAGGACGAGGTGAAGCGGCCCCTCGCCGACCTGCTGCTGTTCGGCGCGCTCGCCAAGGGCGGTACCGCCGAGCTCGACCTCGACGACGACCGCATCGTGGTTCGCGCAACGCCCGCGAACCCGGTCGCCGAGGCGTGAGCCCCGTCGACGTCGCGGTCCTCGCCGTCCTCGCGATCGCAGGCGGTGCCGCGTTCGTCGCGCTGCAGTTCGTCAGCGCGCCGTACGGTCGACACGCACGTGGCGGCTGGGGCCCGACGATGCCGCAGTGGCTCGGCTGGATGGTGATGGAATCGCCCGCGGTGTGGATGGTCGCTGGCGTTGCGCTCTGCGGACCCGACGGCCTGTCGCCCGGCTCGTTGACCCTGCTCGCGCTCTGGCAGTTGCACTACGTCCACCGCACCTTCGTCTACCCCCTCCGGCAACGCGCCCCACACCGGCCGATGCCGGTGATCGTCGCTGGCCTCGCGTTCGTCTTCAACCTGCTCAACGGGTTGGCCAACGGTCGGCAGCTCGGATGGCGCGGGGGCTACGGCCTGGACTGGTTGGCCGATCCAAGGTTCTTCGTCGGTGTGGCGTTGTTCGTCGTGGGCGAGCTCGTCAACCATCACGCAGACCACACGCTCCTCTCACTGCGCAAGCCCGGCGACGAAGGCTACCGCATCCCCTACGGCGGCGCGTTCCGCTGGGTGAGCTGCCCGAACTACCTCGGAGAGCTCGTCGCTTGGGCCGGTTGGGCCGTGGCGACGTGGTCGCCAGCAGGCGTGATGTTCTTCCTGTTCACCGCCGCCAACCTCGTCCCGCGGGCCGCTCAGAACCACCGCTGGTACCGCGAGACGTTCCCTGACTACCCGCGCGAACGGCGGGCTTTGATCCCGTGGATGTGGTGAGACGCGCAAATGCGTTTCAACTCTGGCACCGCACGCGGTATCCTCGTCCTCTGACTTTGGAGGACGTATGCGTCGACTTCCCCCGACCTTGTGGTTGGCCACGCTGATGACGGCGTGCCCGTTGCCGAACTTCCCCTGGGGGGACGACGGCCCCGTCGCGATCGATGTCCCTACGGGCCGGGTGTTTGCCGCCGAGTTGGCCGGCGACGAGGCGACGTGGTGGATCCTCGACCCGGCCGACGGCGCGATCGTCGACCAAGGCGTGAACCACCCCTTCAGCCTCAAGGTCACGCTGCAGGACGCCGCCGGTGCCTACGTCACCAGCCCAACCCTCGACGTCGCGCCGGCGTTCGCTGTCCTGTTCGAGGGCAGCGTCACCCAAGGCGGCGTGTTCTCGTACCTCGAGACGAACGAGGCCGGCTTCGACGGCCTGCGCAACGGGGACGGGAGCGCCATGGCCGCCCGTCACGCCGAGATGCTCGCCGGCGCGGCCACGCTGCAATCTGACTTTCAGGCCGACCTCGACGTCGTCAAGGACCGCCTCGCGCGCCTCGCCCACGACGAGGTCGTCGCCGCACGCGCCAAGGCCGAGTGCGGACTGTCGCTGCTGCACGCCACCGGCACGATCGACGCGGTCGACGACGGCACGGCCGGGGAGGCGGCTTGGATCGGGGCGGCGGCGGCGATGGCCGGCGCCGTCACCGCGGAGACGACGCTCGACCTCGGCACAGCGAACGCCACGTCGCTGAGCATCAACGACTACCTCGTCGACGAGCAGGCTTTCGAGGCCGAGATTCTGGCCTGTCTGCCCATCGAGCCGCTCGCGGACGCGATCGAGTTGAGCATCACGCGCAACTTCCCGTCCACCAGCATCGAGGACTGGGAGTACGACGGACGAAAGGCAGGCTCCGAAGCCCTCGTCGACCCGGCCTGGGCAGCCGCCGAGGACGCCCTCGAGGTGGCGCTCGACGGCTTCACCGCCGAAGCCGACGTCGCCGAAGACTGCGTGATCGGTCTGGCGGAGGAGCCCGAGCTGTTCGTCGACCTGATCGAGCCCGCCCCG
>JBEIFN010000439.1:0-2850 GCA_040382435.1 Alphaproteobacteria bacterium | reverse complement strand
GCAGGCAAGCTCCGCGGCTACTCGGTGGGCACCGCAGCGAGTCCGTTGCTCGTCGACGGCCTGCTCATCGTGCCGTGGAACACGCTCTCGGCGCTCGACCCTGCGACCGGGCGCACGGTCTGGCAGGGGCCGGCCTACAACGACTATGGCACGCCCGGCGCTGTCACCGTCGGCGGCGCAGGCTTCGTCGCGATGCCCAACGGACAGCTGATCCGGGCCCGCGACGGCGCCGTCGTCGCGACGGGTCTTGGCGATCTTTGGTATGTCGGACCTGTGGTCTCGGGGACCGATGTCTACTACGCGGGCAGCACCAGCGATGGCCACGGCGCGCGTCGGTCAGGCGGCGTGGTCGTGACCGGCAGCCGCCTGTCACCGGACGGCGGCGGCGGCGTCAGCGTGAGCCGACGCTTTCAGGTCCGCCTCGAGACCGATCACACGCTCTACGCTCAGCCCGTGACCGACGGCGGCATCCTGTATGTGGCGACGCACAAGGGCGAGCTGTGGGCGGTGAGCACCGGCAACGGCGGCGTGTACTACCGTGTCGATCTTGCGCCGAACCTGTACGGTGAGGTCTTCGCGAGCCCCGTCGTCTCCGGCAAATCCTTGATCGTCACCGGTTCGACAGGGGTGCTCCAGTTCGCCGCGACCGGTGGCACGTTCACCTCCCTGGGCGCGAACCGCGTCGAGACGACCACCCGCGCCACGCCGTTGCTCGTCGGGAGCACGATGGTCCTGCGCACGTTCGAGGGCCTCGACGCGTTCCGGGTCCGTTGAGCCGCCCTGAAGCGGCGCGACGGCCTGTTTTGCGCTAGAACGGGCGGCCGCGCGGGGTTCGCGCGAGGGGAGGTCGGATGTCGCGCTGGGTGGCCTTCGTGCACGGGGCGGTCGCGGGGTTGTTGGCGGCGGCCGCGCTGGGTGCTGCCGAGGTGGCTTGGATGGCCTCGCAAGGCGGGCTCTCCGACGGCTTGGCGCTCCTGTACGCCACCGGGCTGTACGGCGCGATCGGCGCCGGGTTGGGGGCCGTGGGCGGCCTGGTTTCGACGTGGTTGCCTGGCATCGGCCCGGTCGCGGGGTGGCGGGGCCGTCCGGCAGCGCTCGCGGCGTCGGTCGGTGCGGTGACGGCGCTCGCACCGCTGATGCTGTTCGTCCTGCTCTACCTCGTGAACAAGGACGTCTTCGCCGAGCAGGGCGTTCCGTTGACGGGCAAGCTCGCGATCGTGGGGATGGTCGCCGCGGCCGCGCTCGTCGAGCTGTTCGCGGTCCGCCGCCTGCGCGCAGCCATGACGGACCGGTCGGCGTTGATCGCGAATTTCGTCGCGTTCGACACCTTGGTGATGCTGGGCGTCGTCGTCCTCTTCTCGGTGCCTTCGAGCGCGGATCGGGGCCGGGAGGGGTTTGGCATCAGCCGCCCGGCGCCGGCTTCGATGGCGGACAAGCCCAACGTGTTGATGATCGTGGTCGACACCTTGCGCGCCGACGCCCTCGGCACCTACGGCAAGGCGGGCAACCCGACGCCCGCGATCGATGCCCTCGCCGCCGACAGCGTGGTGTTTGAACAGCACGTCGCCGCCGCGAGCTGGACGCGGTCTTCGTTCGCGAGCCTGTTCACCAGCCGCATCCCGTCGAGCCACGTCGCCGACAAGAAGGCCTCGCGTCTCGCGGACGAGGTCGTGATGCTCAGCGAGGTCCTGCAGGAAGCGGGCGTCAAGACGGGCAACCTCGCGAACAACATCAACGTCACGGGCAGCTTCAACTTCGACCAAGGCTACGACGCCTTCGTGTACGAGGCGCCCGCCTACCCGTTTGGCGCGACGGAGTCGGTGTTCGGGCTGACGCTATACAAGGTGGTGCACAAGCTGCATGAGCGCATCGGCGGTAAGCTCGGTTTGGCCAAGGACGTCGCCACCTTCTACCAGCCCGCCGAGGTCGTGTTCGACGACGCGCTCGCGTTCATCGAGGGGAGCCAGGACGCGCGCTGGTACCTCGGGCTGCATCTGATGGAGCCGCATGACCCGTACTTCGACCATCCCTACCTCGCGGGGGACGGGCCCGAGTACGGCCGGCAGGCGTATGGCCGCGCCGAACACGAGGCGCCGGCAGCCGACGAAGCCGCGGCGTTGGCGGCGCTGTACGCGGGTGAGGTGCAGCACCTCGACCGTAAGATCGCGGCGTTCATCGAGCGTCTGAAGGCGAGCGGCCGCTACGACGACACCCTGATCGTGCTCACGGCCGATCACGGAGAAGAGTTTGGCGAGCATGGTGGCTTTTGGCATGGGACCACGCTCTACGACGAGCAGATCCACATCCCCCTGTTCGTCAAGCTGCCGGCGCAGCGCGGCGCCGGGACGCGGGTCAAGTGGCAGAGCCGTGCGATCGACGTCGCGCCGACCGTGGTCGCGGCGCTGGGCTTGTCCGCGGACGCGGCCTGGATGGGCGCAGACCTGCTCGGTGAGGCCCTTCAGCCCGCACAGAACGTGCCGGCCGAGGCCGCTGCCGACGCCGCTTGCGCTGCCTACGCGCCGTCGGGCCATCGCGTCGCGATCTCCGAGGAGGACTTCGAGGGCAACGTCGTCCGCGCGGTGCGGACGGGGGCCTTCAAGCTCATCGAGGCCGAGCCGGGGGGACCGCGCGGCCTGGCGCCCGTCGAGCTGTTCGATCTCGTGACCGACGCGGGCGAGACCAAGGATCTCTCGACCTCGGGAGAGAGCCGCTGTGGCACCTTCCTCAGCGACCTGCCCACCGCCTTGGCGGCCGACCTCGATGCGGCGATTTCGGCGGCGGCGTCCGGCGCGAAGTCGGGCGGCGAGCAGTCGCTCTCACCGGCCGATCGCGCGCGCTTGTGCTCGCTCG
>JBEIFN010000438.1:0-2852 GCA_040382435.1 Alphaproteobacteria bacterium | reverse complement strand
TACCAACGGCATGCGCTTTCGCGGCCTCGACGCGGGTGGCGAGGTGCTGGTCGAGGCGGTTTTCTACTCGGTCGGCGGCGGCTGTGTGGTGGACGGCGACGGGGCGCCTCTCGGCATTGGCGCGCAGGCGGTCGCGGTGCCGCACCCGTTCGCGACGGCGGAGGAGCTGCTGGCCCGCTGTGACACGACGGGGTGCTCGATCAGCACGCTGCTCCTCGCCAACGAGACCGCGCACCGCCCGTTGGCCGAGGTGGAGCGTCGCCTCGATCACCTCGCGGGCGTGATGGAAGCGTGCATCGACCGCGGCTGCCACCAAGAGGGGATCCTCCCGGGTGGACTCAAGGTGCGTCGCCGGGCGGCCCAGCTGCATCGGCGTCTCAAGGGCGACGCCGGGGCGGGTGCGGACCCCTTGACGGCGCTCGACCACGTGAACCTTTGGGCGCTGGTGGTCAACGAAGAGAACGCCGCGGGTGGGCGCGTCGTCACCGCCCCCACCAACGGGGCAGCGGGGATTCTGCCGGCGGTGCTGCGGTACTATCGGCGCTTCGTGCCGGGAGCGGACGACGAGGGCGTGCGACGCTTCCTGCTCGCGGCGGGAGCGATCGGGATGCTGTACAAGACCAACGCGAGCATCTCGGGCGCAGAGGTCGGCTGTCAGGGCGAGGTGAGCGTCGCCTGCTCGATGGCGGCGGCCGGGCTGGTCGAGGCGCAGGGAGGGACGCCCGCGCAGGTCGAGAACGCCGCGGAGATCGGCATGGAGCACAACCTCGGGCTCACGTGTGACCCCGTGGGGGGCTTGGTGCAGGTACCGTGCATCGAGCGCAACGCGATGGGCGCGGTCAAGGCGATCAACGCGGCGCGGCTCGCGCTCTCGGGTGACGGCAGCCACAAGGTCAGCCTCGACAAGGTGATCGCGACGATGCGGCAGACCGGTGCGGACATGTCGCAGAAGTACAAGGAGACGGCGCGCGGCGGGCTGGCGGTCAACCTCGTCGAGTGCTGACGACGTCGCGCTTCGCTGCGGGCTCGGGGTGGGATCGGCGACCGACGATGGGTTAAGCGGCGTCGCTTGCGAGGGGACGCCATGTCGACCGAAGCCTCCGTGAACTTTGTCCAGGCCGCCATCGAGGCCGATCTTGCCGCCGGGCGCCACGGCGGTCGGGTCGCCACGCGGTTTCCTCCGGAGCCCAACGGCTACCTGCACATCGGGCACGCAAAGTCGATCTTCCTCAACTGCGGCCTCGCGCGTCGGTTCGGTGGCACCTGCAACCTTCGCTTCGACGACACGAACCCCGCGACCGAGGATGTGCGCTTCGCCGACGCCATCCTGCGCGACCTGCGGTGGCTGGGCTTTGAACCCGACGCGGTGCTGCACGCGTCCGACTACTACGAGACGCTGTATCTCTGGGCCGAAAAGCTCGTCCTTGAAGGGAAGGCGTACGTCGACGAGTCCTCCCTCGAAGCGATCCGCGCGATGCGTGGCTCGGTGACCGAGCCGGGGACGCCAGCACCGGGACGCTCGCGGCCGGCCGAGGAAAACCTTCGGTTGTTCCGGGACATGCGGGCGGGCAAGTACGCCGATGGGGCGATGGTGTTGCGCGCTAAGATCGATCTGGCGCACGCCAACATGAAGATGCGCGACCCGCTGCTTTACCGCATCCGACGCGCACATCATTGGCGGACGGGCGATGCCTGGTGCATCTACCCGATGTACGACTGGGCCCACGGCCAGTCCGACGCCATCGAGGGCATCACGCACTCGATCTGCACGCTCGAGTTCGAGAACAACCGCGAGCTGTACGACTGGTTCCTCGCGACGCTCGGTGCTGACACCCTCGGCGTCGAGGTGGCGCCGCGGCAGATGGAGTTCGCCCGGCTCGATCTCACCTACACCGTGATGAGCAAGCGCAAGCTGCTTCAGCTCGTCGAGGGCGGGCACGTCCAGGGGTGGGACGACCCGCGGATGTCCACGGTGGCGGGGATGCGGCGCCGTGGCGTGACGCCGTCGGCGATCGCGCGGTTCGCGGAGGCGGTCGGCGTCGCCCGGGCGATGAGCACCGTCGAGGTCGAGCTGCTCGAATCGTGCTTGCGGGAGGACCTCAACGAGGTCGCGCCGCGCCGGATGGTCGTCGTCGATCCGCTCGAAGTCGAGATCCTCGACTGGGCGCAAGGCGCCGTGACGTACGTGACCGCCGACGACTTCCCGATGGAGACGGCGCAGCCAGCGACCCGTCGCGAGGTCCCGTTCACGGGCCGTGTGTACATCGAGCGCGACGACTTTGCGGTCGACCCGCCCAAGGGGTTCAAGCGGCTCGTGCCCGGCGGGCTCGTCCGGCTGCGTTGGGCGCATGTGATTCGTTGCGAGGAGGTGATCACCGACGCCGAGGGGCGGGTGGTCAAGCTGCGCGCGCGGATCGTTACCGACGAGGACGCCGCGCGTGGCGCGAAGGGGGCGATCCACTGGGTCTCCGCCGATCTCGGTGTGCCTGTCGTCATCGAAGAGGTCGGGCGGTTGTTTAGCCATCCGAACCCCGGTGCCGAAGAGGACTTCCTCGCCCACCTCGCGCCGAACAGCCTCGTTCGACGTTCGGGGTTTGCTGAGCCGGCGGTGGCGCAGATGCCGCTTGGGAGCCACATCCAGATGGAGCGGGTCGCGTTCGCCTTTAGGGCGCCGGAGACGGCGTCCGAGGGCTTGGTGCTGACGACGACGGTCGCCCTCAAGGATGGCTTCCAGAAGGTGGCGCCAGCCCGTCGCGTGGCAGCCGCCCCGGCGGTCGAAGACCCGAAGGCGAGCGCGGAGGCGCAGGCGAACGCCCGTGCCGCCGTCCGTGCCGCGCGGCGTGCGTCGGATG
>JBEIFN010000437.1:0-2853 GCA_040382435.1 Alphaproteobacteria bacterium | reverse complement strand
TTCCTCCGCTTTCGACGCAGACATTTCAGTCCGCATTCCGGAAGAACGTCGGGATGTCGTAGTCATCCTGCATCCGGTCGGGACCACCACGGTCCTTGCGACCCACGGGCGCGCGCGCAGCCGATGCGCCGATCGGGCTCGTGCGCTCAGGCGCCCGCGAGTTGCTCGCTGGCGTGGTGACCTGCCGCATCTCTTGGAAGCCCGTGGCGATCACGGTGACGCGCACCTCGTTCTTCAACGTCTCGTCGATGACCCAGCCGAACACCACCTGGGCGTCCTCGTGGGCCTCTTCTTGGATCAGCGTGAGCGCCTCGTGCGCTTCGTACAACGTGAGGTCTTGGCCTCCGGTGACGTTGATCAGCACGCTCGTGGCGCCAACCATGCTCACCTCGTCGAGCAGCGGCGAGCTGATCGCCCGCTGGGCGGCCTCGACCGTCTTGTGGTCGCCGGCCGCGGTGCCCACGCCCATCAACGCCACGCCCTTGCCGCTCATGATCGTGCGGACGTCGGCAAAGTCGACGTTGACCTCGCCCGTGTAGTGGATCAGGTCGGCGACGCCCTTGACCGCTTGCAGCAGCACCTCGTCGGCCATCCGGAACGCTTCCTTCATCTGCGTCCGCTCGTTCGCCATCGACAGCAGCCGCTGGTTCGGGATCGTGATCAGCGTGTCGACACACGACTGAAGCGCGTCGATGCCGTCCTGGGCTTGACGGCGCCGACGCTTGCCCTCGAACGCGAACGGACGCGTCACGACCGCCACCGTCAGCGCGCCGCACTCCCGCGCCACCTGCGCGATCACCGGCGCCGCGCCCGTACCCGTGCCGCCGCCCATGCCCGCCGTGATGAACACCATGTCGGCACCGACGATCAGCTCCGCGATCCGATCACGGTCCTCCAACGCCGCCTCACGGCCGACCTCGGGGTTGGCGCCCGCGCCGAGTCCCTTGGTGAGCTGCGCCCCGAGCTGGAAGCGGCGCGGCGCAAGGCTCCGCCGCAGATCTTGCGCGTCGGTGTTCATCGCGATGAACTCCACGCCCTGCAGTCCGGACTGGATCATCGTGTTCAGCGCGTTGCCGCCAGCACCGCCGACGCCGATCACCTTGATCCGCGCACCGACCGCGACATCGTCCTCGCCGAAGTCCACCATGTCCGCCTCCCGACCCCGCCCGGGTAACACGCCGCAGCCCCTCGGCGCGACCTCGCGACGTTCTCAGGGGGCCTCGTCATCCTCGCCGCCTTCCGTCGGCCCAGGCTTGGTGCGATTCGCCGGCGCCTCCGGTTCGGCTGGCCCCGGCCTCAGCGGTGCCGCCGGCTCCACACGCTCGGGCGGTCCGTCGCCGTCGGCCGCCGCCTCCGACTCGACCGGGGACGCAGCGCCAGGCGACGTTGCAGCCGGTGCCCCTGCAGGCACCGCGTCGGGCGCTGCCCCCGCCGCCGCCCCGACTGCCGGCACCGGCCCGGACGGCGACGCCCCCCCCTCACCCGTCACCCGCTCAGGAACAGGCTCCGCCTCGGTCCCGTCGAACTTGCGCACCAAGGCCACCCGCGGCGGCGCCACATCAATGCGCACCGGCGCCCCCACCTCGACCCCTTCCTCCAACACCCGCGCGAGGTGGTCGAGCTGACGGTCATAGTCGCCGGGGACGATCAAGATCTCGGACGTCCTCCGTCCACGCGTGCCGCCCTTGAGCGTGAACGTAAAACCCCGCGTGCGCTCGAAGGTGATCTGCGCGACTTGTGCGGTGGGGACAAGCTTGCGCTGCTCCAAAGCGTCGAGCAGCCACAGCGTGTCGTGCAGCACGTACCAAGACAGCTTCGGATTGAGCGCGTCGAGCTCCTCACTGAGCCCGATCAGCAGCGGGTGATCCAGGTCGTCAGGCTCCGCGACCAAGAACGGAACCCCGTCCCCATCCACGTAGTACAGCGTGCCGCCCCATGAAGCCATCAACCGCGGAACGCGCTCCTCGACCTGCACGACGAGGGCATCGGGCCAGCGACGTTGAACCTTCGCGGCCTTGACCCAAGGGTGTCGCTCCACGCTCTTGGCCACGCGTCCCACATCGACGCTCCACAGCGTCGTGCCGTTCTCGACGTCCGCCATGTGGCGAAGCTCGCCGAGCGAGGCGCGGTCAGCCCCCTCGAACACCACGCGCTCGACGACGATGCGGTCCGGACGCAACGCGAAGAACGCGAGCCCGAGCAAGCCCGCCCCCCACGCCAGCCCACGGACAACGCGGCGTACCACGCGGCCTCCCCTCGCGGGGGTATCGCCCGTGCGCACCGGCATCAAGGACGCCCCACCCAGCGGAAGGTCTCCTCCGTCGGCGTGCCCCGTTCCTTCTCCAAGCGGTCTCGCATCGACTGGAGCAACAGCGCGACGTCGCGCGCATCCGCGCCGCCGAGGTTGACGGGCGAGGCCACCCCACCGTCGGGCAGCAGCACCTGTCTCAGACGCACCCCGCGCAGCGCCGCCGAACGCAGTTCGCGCTCCAGATCGGCCTTGCGTCCCGTGGCGCGAAAGGCGCCACGCCAGGTCGCGTCACGGCCCGGCGGCGGCGCGTCGACATCGACACGCAGCTGCGCACGCACAATGACGGGGCTTCCCCCCTTCGCGACGAGGTCCGCCCACGACCACGTCCGCACCCCGCCACGCGCCACCACGGTGAGCGACGCCACCCAAGGCTCCCACGCAGCATCGAGCAACAACGACGCCCCCACCGTGCCCGGCTCGTCGGCCAACCGCGCCCACGACGGCGGCCCCACGCGCGCCAGACGCGCCAACGGCGCCGCCGCGCCCACCGACACCCCCTCGGACGTCACCGTGAGGTCCTCGAAGTCGCGACCGAGCCGCAC
>JBEIFN010000436.1:0-2854 GCA_040382435.1 Alphaproteobacteria bacterium | reverse complement strand
GGTCCAGTCCAAGCTCGTCCAGCCCGAGGCCACGCCCCCCGACCAAGCCTGTGCGGCATCGGGGTCGGGCGGCAGTTGGGTCCCCGCGGGGTCACGAGGAAACGACTGGGCGACCTGCACGGACCCTCGCGACGGGCTTGCCCCTTGCGCAACGACGACGTCGAGATCGACGACCAAGCGCGCGCCCGGGGCGGCGGCATCGAGGCAAGCGCGGATCGACTCCAACGAGAGACCGCTGGCGAAGTTGGCCTCGGCCGTGACGCGCACCCCGCCCGCCTCGGCGGTTGCGTCGACGACCGCGAGGTGCAAGCGCGTGGGCAGCCAGCCGTGCCCCGGATCGTAGCAACCAACGCCCTCGGGACCGACCGGTGTGTCCGTGGACAGCGCGAAGCCGCCGATCCAAGCCGTCACCTCGCCGCGCGCGCCAGGTCGCATCGGCACGAGCACGCTCGCCGACGTCCCAGACGCGCCGACGTCATCGAGGCGAACACGCCCTGCGCCCAAGGCGACCGACGTCCCCACCGCGTCGACGATGCGCGCCGTGATCGTCGACGTGTCGAGGAACGGCAGCTCGGCGCAGTCCTGGACGTCGCAGACGCCACCTGCATCGAGCCGAACGCCCGTCGTGCTCGCGCCGCCAGTGAACCGGTACAGAACGCCCGCCGGATCCGGCTGAACCGTCAGCGCGCTGACCCGGTGGTTGAGCAGGTCCCAGCGAACGTCTGCGCCCTGCACCCAGCGCGCGGCCGAGGGGGGCGCGCATCCGACGAGCGCCAGCGCCAACCACGCCCTCATCGGGTCGCCCGCCCGTTGCGCGCGAGCCACAGTTCGGCGTTCAGCAGCGCACCGCCTGCGGCGCCCCGCACGGTGTTGTGGGCGAGCGCGAACCACTTCAGACCAAGGACGGGACACGGCTCGACGCGACCGAACGTCACGGCCATGCCAGCACCGCGATCCGCATCAAACCTCGGCGAAGGGCGATCGCGTTCGGAGGCGTACTCGAGGATCGGCCGCGGCGCGCTCGGCAGATCCAGGCCCGGATCCCACGACAACCAGGTCTCGATCGCCTCTTGCGGCGAAACGCGCCTACCCAGCCGCGCGTGGATCGCCACCAAGTGCCCGTCGACGACCGGGACGCGGACGCAGCGCGCCGAGAGGCCGAACGAGGCCGGCGTGACGCCGTCCACACCGAGACGCCCGAGCATCCGTGCAGGCTCCTCGGCGACCTTGTCCTCTTCGTTGCCGCTGTGCGGGTGGACGTTGCCGATCATGTCCCAGCTCGACTCACCCGGGAACCCCGCGCCGCTGACCGCCTGATAGGAGGCCATCGTCACCGCCTCCACCCCGAACCGATCGAGCAAGGGCTTGAGCGTCAACACGAGCGGCATCGAGGTGCAGTTCGGGTTGGTGATCAACGCCCCCTTCCACTTCTGGCGCTCGACCAACGCGAGATGATCGGCGTTGACTTCGGGAATCAGCAAGGGCACGTCCGCATCCATGCGGTGGGCGCTGGCGTTGCTCACCACCGTCCATCCGGCCTCCGCGAACCGATGCTCCAACTCGACCGCCGCACCCGTATCGAGCGCGGAGAGCGCGATGCCGGGACCGCCCATCGCATCCGCGAGGGCCTCGGGGTCGGTCGCGAGGACCGGGTGGTCGCCAAAGCCGTGGTGGCTCCGTCCGCCGAGGTGCCACGCGCATGCCTCGCGGTACGGCCGCCCCGCGCTCCGCGCGCTGGCCGCGAGCGCACCCACCTCGAACCAAGGATGGTCGGCCAGCAGTTGGACCATCCGCTGTCCGACCATTCCCGTCGCACCGAGCACCGCGACGCCGATCTTGCCCTGCATGTCGTCCTCTCGTTGGAGCGATCCGCGCGCATCCGGAGAGAAACGCGCCACCATCGTACCCATTGACCGGACTGCCCCCCGCGCTTGCAGGGAAGGCCCCGACCCCGACTGTGCATAATCGACGCGATGGAGCGGGACGACGCGCCCGCGTCGAGTTTTCGTGTTAGCGTCCGTCGCCGCGTCGACTCCCGCGCCGCCCCCCTCACCCTCCGTCCCCCGAGGATCGCGATGACGGACATCCTGCCCGTCCCGCTGCACGAAGCGGCCCGCGAGCGCTACCTCAACTACGCGATGTCGGTGATCACGTCGCGCGCGCTCCCCGACGTCCGCGACGGCCTCAAGCCCGTTCAGCGGCGCATCCTCTACACGATGTTCGCCGAGCTCTCGCTGCACCCGTCCAGTCGCTACCGCAAGTCGGCCGCTGTCGTCGGCGACGTGATGGGCAAGTTCCATCCGCACGGTGACCAGAGCATTTACGACGCGCTCGTCCGCATGGCGCAGCCGTTCAGCCTGCTCGCCCCGCTGGTCGACCCTCAGGGCAACTTCGGCTCGCTCGACGGCGACCCCCCGGCGGCGATGCGGTACACCGAGTGTCGGCTCACACCGATCGCCGAGGAACTCCTCCAAGAGATCAAGAAGTCCACCGTCGACTTCCGGCCGACGTACGACGGCCAGCGCGACGAGCCTGTCGTCCTGCCCGCGCAGTTCCCGCAGCTCCTCGTCAACGGCTGCGAGGGGATCGCGGTCGGCCTCGCCACCCGCATCCCGCCGCACAACCTCGGCGAAGTCCTCGACGCCTGCATCGCGGTGATCGACGGAACCGCCACCACCAACGCCGAGCTCGTCCGCATCGTCCGCGGCCCGGACTTCCCCACCGGTGGCCGAATCCTCAACGATCCCGCCGAGCTGCTCGAGATCTACGAGAAGGGGCACGGCTCGGTTCGGTTGCAGGGAACCTGGGACGTCGAGACCGAGGGCCGTCGCACGCGCGTCGTCGTCACCTCCAT
>JBEIFN010000435.1:0-2868 GCA_040382435.1 Alphaproteobacteria bacterium | reverse complement strand
GTCGCGGCGCGTCCGGATGAGGTGTTTCGGGTCGTGGCGGCGATCCCGGCCGAACGCCTGAACGCGGTCGCTGAGCGCGCGCGGGCCAACGCCGACGCGCTGTTTCGAATGACCGAACACGGCAGGATGGTCGCCAACCTGCCTTGCGCCCTGCTCCACCAGGGCCGCTGCCTCGTCTACGACGCGCGGCCCCATGCGTGTCGGGCGCACCACGCGGTGGACCGAGAAGGATGCGACGCGGCCCTGGCGGACCCGGAGCGGACCGACCTCGACGACGGCGGGATTCCGCTGCTTCAGACCCTTGCGGCGGGGCACGAGGACGGCGCAGCGTCCGCGCTCCGCGACGCCGGGTACGACACCGAGCTGGTCGAGCTCAACGCAGCCGTCTCCGACGCCATTCGTCATCCGGGCCCCCGCGAGCGATTCGACGAAGGCCGCGTCGCGTTTCCGGGGCTCGGCTGGGTTCGCTGATCAGGGGACGCTGGTGTCGAGCGCAGAGTCCGTCGGGGACGTCGGGAACGTGTCGAGGGCCGTATCGAACGCCGTGTCGAACGCCGTATCGAACGCCGTATCGAGGCCGCTGTCGGCGCCCGTATCGCTGGTGTCGAGCGGGGGCTGCGGCGTGCAGATGGGGTCGGCGAGGATGTCGGCGACGCTGCGCGGCACGATCCCGAAGGGGGCCGGGGTCATCTCGATGTCGTCGATCACGGTGTTCAAGCAGGCTTGAACCCCATCAGGACAAGGGGCGCAGGGCAGCCCCGCAGTGCCGAACAAGCGGCACAACGTGGTGGCGCCGCCCGCGCCGAACACGGCACCCGACTCGCGCAGGTCGGTGGCGATCGTCCATCGCCCCTGCGCCATGCCTGACCCATCGGCACGAAGCAGGCCGGTCATCACCGACGCTCCGGGAGATGCAGGCGCGCCGAGGTACCAGAAGGCGTCGGGCTCGAAGCTGACGCTGGGGTTGGCGCTCGCATCCATGGGCGCGGCGAGCGGCAGCGCCGGCACGCAGGTGTTCTGCGCCGTGGCCGTGTCGCCGACCGTCGTCCACAGCAGATCGAGTTGATCGCCGCGTACACCCTGGACCGAGACGACTTGGTAGCCACCCAGCCCGAGCAGAATCAAGCCACCGAACAACGGCGGCGCGGTGACGGTCCCGGTGCGAACGTCGAGCTTCCAAGTGGTTCCGACGAGCGCGGCCAAGTCGGGAACGGGTTGACCCAGCGTCGAGGTGCCAAAATCGAGCGTGAGGGTGGAGCACAGGGTGTCGACGGTGACCGTGTAGGTCTGATCGACCACCCACGGAGCGTCCGGGATGAACCGTACGTAGTCGCCCTGCACCCCGGTCTGCCCGGTGATCACGGCGCCGGCGCCGTCGGTGACCGTCACGGTGACATTCGGATCGGCCGTGGCGAGGCGCAGCTCGATGAATGTGCTCGGCAGGACGTCGGTCGTGCCATCGACGGGCGATGCGCTGGTGATGCGGTTGGTCTGGTCGATCAGGCTCGGGTCAGCGTCGTCGCAGTCGAGGCCGCCCGCCGCGATCGCCTTCTCGCCGTCCCCGTCGACGTCGCTGTCGTCGCGCTTGCCGTTGCAGTTCTCGTCGATGCCGTTGTAGGCGATCTCGGCGGCCTCGGGGTTGATCTCGGCGTTGGCGTCGTCACAGTCGGGTCCGTCGGCGAACGCGTCTCCGTCAGCGTCGACGCCATCGAGGCCCGAGCAGTCCGCGTCCTTGTCGTCGCCGAATGCGTCGGGTGCCCCAGGAAACACGGTCGGGTCGGTGTCATCGCAGTCGTCTGGCGCGGTCACGCCGTCGTCGTCTGCGTCGCTGGTCGCCAAGGTGTCGGTCTCGGCGGCGGGGTCTTTGTCGTCGACCGGTCCGCCACACGCGAGAAGCAGCACAAGCGAGAGCATGGGGCCTCCACGCCGAACCCCGTAACGCCTTGAACGTCGGCGTCACGGGGCGGGTGGTTGCAGGCCTCAGTTGGCCGGGGTGATGACCTTGTCGAGCTTGTGGATGATGCCGTTGCTCGTCAGGATGTCGACGGTGGTGACGGTGGCGTCGTTCGTGCCGGGGAGCCCGCCGATGCCTTGGTTGAGGATCACGTTGCCGCCGGCGACGTCGATCGTGACGGTGCCGCCGAGCGTGGTCGCGCTGGACAGACCGACCACCGCGCTCGACGGGACCGCGCCCGACGCGACGTGGTAGACGAGGACGTTCGTGACCGTCTCGACGCCGACGGCGCCGACGAGGGCGTTGAGGTCGGCGAGGCCATTGGCCGAGAGGAGCTCACCGAAGCCAGCGTTGACCGGGGCGAAGATGGTGAAGGGGCCCGCGCCCGAGAGCGTGGAGACGAGGCCGGCGCCGGCGCCATCGGCCGCGAGGACGGCCGAGGTCAGCGTCGACAGGTCGGCGTCGGTGGTCACCACGTCCACAAGGTTCGGGACGAGGACCGCATCGATCTCGTGGATGATGCCGTTGCTCGCGATGATATCGGGCGTGATCACCGTCGCGGCGTCGATCTTGAGGGAGGACCCGTCGAGGGTGAGGTCAAGGCTGCCACCGAGCGCTTGCGCGGTGCCGGCGCCTTGGGCCACGCCGATCGCGGCGGCGCTGTCCACGCTGCCCGCGAGCACGTGGTACTGGAGGAGGGTGGCGAGCTGAACGTCGGTCACGTCGTCGAGGCTGCTGGCCCCGATGGCGGCGAGGAGCGCCGTGAAGGCGTCGTTGTTCGGAGCGAACACGGTGACGCCATCGAGCGCGCCAGCCAGACCCGTGCGGGTGACGGCCTCGACGAGGATCGAGAAGCGGTCGGTGGCGGCGGCGATCTCAACGATCGTCTGCGCTTCGGTGGTGTCGGTCGTGTC
>JBEIFN010000434.1:0-2869 GCA_040382435.1 Alphaproteobacteria bacterium | reverse complement strand
CGGCGTCGTCGACCCGCGCTGCCTCAAGCTTCGCCCCATAGTGTTCACGCCGCCGCGCTCCGCGTGCGCACGTGGCCCACCCAAGACACCCGCACGTGCATCGATCAGACACCCGGATCCGTCTCGGCCGTAAAGCCGGACGCCCCCTCGTTTGCACGACCTCCCCAGCGCCCGTGGGGAACAGGCCTCACGCCAGCAGGCCGGTCCCCGGGCCCACACCCCAAACCACGTCGCCCCTGGTCGCGGACGTGCCTCGCGGACAGGCCGCTACCCGAGCGCACCCACCCCAAGCGCTCCCCGGCGACAGACGCAAACGCTGCGACCTCGTGCCGCGCCACCGCACCCACGCCGCACGTCAGCCCCGGCGTGACAGGTCCTCTTCGGCCGATGCCGCGACCGCACGCAGCGACGACCCGCATCGGGACCGCGCCGCGGGATCGCTCTGCAGGCGCGCGATGGAATAGCCAGCCACGCCACCCCCCGTGAACGCGAGCAGCAGCTTGAACTCGTCCTCGGCGCGCCGACGCGCCACCTCGGCGCGGCTATCATCGCGAGCCCGCTCCGCACGACGCAATCGCTGGGTGAGCTCGTGGTTATCGCGTTCCAGCATCTCCATCGCCGTCGGCCTCGAGGGGACGGGGGGCGGTCGCTGCGCTTCGACGCGCGCCTCGACGCCAGCGCCATCCTCCCACTCGGAGAGCCGCTCGGGTCCCTCGCGAAGGCCCCGGTACGACGGTTCGAGCCACGCCGACCCTTCATCCCCACCCAAGAGGCACGAGGCTGGTAACGGCGGAACGACCTCACCAAACCGCTTCGCGATCCGCCGGCGTGAAGCCGCGAGCTCTGGCTCGCACGGCGCGCAACCCGAGGGTGCCCGGCGTGGAAACGCACGCGGGACGGCGGGCGGCGACCGCAGCAAGCGCCACGCCTCGGCGAGCCGGGCCTGCTCGTCCTCCACCTTGCGCACCACCCGTGGGTCGCTCGACGCCTGGTTGCTGACGCTGCCGCGCACGCCGGCACGGCACATCCCCGCGCCGCGAGCGACCGACTGCCCAAAAACCCGCAACGCCGCGAGGCTGAGATCGTCGCGTCCTAGACGACGTCCCAGCGTTCGCAGCCGCCCATCGCTCCGGGTGCGGTGGCGCCGCGGATCGCGGGGATGCGGGAACACCCAAGCGCTGGACGGCGCGCTTTCGCGCCACGCCATCAGGAGTCCCCACGTCCACGCAGGCAGCACGACCGTGCGTCCAGCGAGACGTCGCGGCGTTCCTCGCCGGTCGCCGGAGCGGACCACAACCGCGCACCGATCGGTCTCTACGTCCTTCCAGCTGAGGCTTTCCATCTCCTGCGTGGACAAGCGCCCGCCGACCGCGAGACCGATCATCGCCCGGATGTCCAAACGACGACACGCGCGCAGCGCCTCGGCGACGTCGGCAAGACAAAGAGTCGACCGGTTCGAAGGGAGGGCAACGCCCAACGGGACCCGTCGCCACCGGGACCTCACCCGGGGCGTCATGCCGATCGAGCACTGGGCTTGTCGAACCCACCGCCGCAGCAACGAGGCATCCCTTCTGATCCGGTGCGCGGAACCGCACGCCTGCCGCTCAGCAAACCGACACGCGAGCCGATGAAGGGTCCGCTCGTCGATCTCGGCGATGCGGACGTCGTCGAGGCACGCGACCATCATCCGCGCGGCGTTCCGGCGTGGCGCGAAGGTCTTGTCCGCGGCGTGCTTCGGAAACAGATCCTCCGTCCGGCCCTGCACCAACCACGCCAGAAGGGTCGCCTTCGGAACGCCGCACGCCGCTCCCTGCACGACCCTGTGCCAGTCCTGCGGGTAGCGACGCTTGAGCGCGGCGAGCCCCACCAGCGAGGTGGCGTCGGAGAGGCAGTTTGGGCCCTCTCCCTCCAACAACCGCCGGCGCTCCTCGGCGAAGCGCTGGCCCTTGCCCCTCGCTGGTGTTCCGTGCCTCACCGGGTTCCTCGCTCAAACCTCGCTTCGACAAAGGCCGCGACGTCCTCCGGTCGGTACCGCGGCGTTCGCGGTCCCATCCGGACATGGGGCAGACGCCCGATGCGCGTCCACCAGCGCACCGTCGAATCAGGCACCGAGAGCAGCCGCGCCACGTCGGACACGCGCAGCAGGGAGGCGTGGGGGTTGGGCATGGTAGGATGAAGGCGCATCATGGATTCTCCAAACCGGCTTGCTGGCCGTACGAGAAGCATGCCCCAACGTCGGCGAGGGGATTTTCCGGAGATTGCGCCCGTGCCCAACGACCCACCCGCCTCAACGTCCAACGGGCCCGTCCGCGTCCAGCACCCGCCGTGGTTGTCGCAGGTCTACCCGGACCCTCCAACCACAGAGACCCGTCTGGCTTCGCAGACCACGGTCGAACTCGGCTGGCTCGGGAGCCACGGCTGGAGCTGGAAAAGTCCAGGTACAGGGCTCGTCTGGGCGGTAGACGCGGTGCTGCTCTCGCGCGACCTCTTCCCCGTCGAGTGCGACCCGGCTTCGCCGCTACGGCGACCCTCAGGGACACGTTCGTGCATCCTGCCGGGCTTGCTCCTGCGACCCTGTTTGGACATCGTGCCCCGCACCGACGTGCTGGCCAAGGCGTTCGAGACGTGGCTAGACCAGCTCCTCCGCGGCCGTGCACTCGCGGCGCCGTCCCGCGCGCGCGACGTTCCTGATCCGGCATCCCTCTTCGTCGTGCCGGACGAGGGGCGCCCGCTCCGCCACCCTGTCGGGCTGCAAGCCGCCGAACGGGAAGCGCGCGAACTTCGCAAGGACCTTGAAGACTACCTCGGCGCGCTGGCGCTGCCGCCCGATGAGCCTACCGCGGTGGCGGCGTGGCTCCGCCGGATCCGG
>JBEIFN010000433.1:0-2870 GCA_040382435.1 Alphaproteobacteria bacterium | reverse complement strand
GGTGCGTCACCGACGCTGTGATGCCAGTCCTCGCTCTCGGCGGGACCGTCGACCCGCAGCCACACCGCGCGCCCGTTCCAAATCGCGCGCGCGCCGCGTCCGTCGGCCGGGTCCCCGGCCGGGTGCAAGCAGGCAGCGCCGGCGCCACACCGCACCACGCACGTCAGACCGTGGGTGCCGGTTCGTACGGCATCGTTGGCGCAGACGGCGAGGGGTTCGGCCGAACCTTCGTCGGTGCCCCACGACAGCGCGATGGCGCCGGTCACGACGGTGGCGACGCCGGCGAGCGCGACGGTCAGCTCGCGACTCACCGAGACAGCGTCTCCGCGACGAACCCGGCGAGGCCCGTCGCGATCGACAACCCGGCGTCGAACGGCGACCAAGGAAGGCGGTTCATCCCGAGGATCAGCAGGAGAAGCGCCCAGTTGGCGTGCGGCTTGAACGACTCCCACGCAGGGCGCAGCGGCGCCGGGAGCGCCCAGTCGACGATCCGGCTGCCGTCGAGCGGGGGGATCGGCAACAGGTTGAACACCGCGAGGCTCACGTTGATGCTCATCAGCGTGGCGAGGAGCCGCGCGGTGTTGCTCCACTGACCGGGGGCGAGGCTGACCTGTTCAGACAGGAGCACGCCGAACGCGGTCGCGAAGATGCCGGCGAGGACGATGTTCGACAGCGGACCTGCGAGCGCGGTGAGCGCCATCCCGAACCGCATGTTGATCCCGCGGTGGAAGCGGGTGGGGTTGACCGGCACGGGCTTGGCCCAACCAAACGGGATCCCCAACAGCGGCAACAGCACCGTCCCGATCGGGTCGATGTGGGCGGTGGGGTCGAGCGTCAGGCGCCCGCTGCGGCGCGCGGTGTCGTCCCCGAGCATCGCCGCTGCGCGCGCGTGCGCGTACTCGTGGATGACGAGGCTGACGATCAGCGGGATGACGACGAACAGTCGGTCGATGAGCCAAGACATGTGGAAGTCTTAGCCCCTGTCGCGCCGACGGTCGAGGGCGGAGCGCGCATGGGCCTCCAACCCTTCGAGTCGGGCGAGCGCGACCGCGTCGTCGAGGAGGGGGGCGAGGTCCTCGCCTGGGCGGAGCCGCAGCCAGGTGCGGACCCGGAGGAAGTGCAGCACGCTGAGGCCGCCGGTGAACCGGGCCGTCGTGCCTGTCGGCAGCACGTGGTTCGGGCCCACGCCATAGTCCCCGAAAACCTCCGCCGACGCGCCCCCGACGAACAGGCCGCCGTAGTGCTTGAGCCGCGCCGCCACCCTGTCGGGATCTTCGCACAGGACCTCGAGGTGCTCGGGCGCGAGGCGGTCGCAGGTCGCCACGGCCTCGTCCTCGTCGGCGCAGAGCACGGCAAAACCGTTCTCGACGGCAGCGCGGGCCACCGTCGCGGTCGGCAGGTCCGTCAACTGTTCTTCGAGGGCCGCACCGACCTCGCGGATCAGCGCGGCAGACCAAGTGACGAGGATCGGGCGCGCGTCGGGGTCGTGCTCGGCCTGACCGAGCAAGTCAGCGGCGATGCGTCTTGGGTCCGCACCTTCGTCGGCGAGCACCACCAGCTCGCTCGGCCCCGCGAGCATGTCGATGCCCACGTCGCCCCGCACGAGGGACTTGGCGGCGGTGACCCACCGGTTCCCAGGGCCGACGATCACGTCCACACGGGGGACGATCCCGGCGCCGTAAGCGAGCGCCCCAACGGCGTGCGCGCCTCCGACCGTCAGCATCGCGTCGGCACCGGCGACCCACGCGGCCGCCACCGTCAGCGGCCCCGGGCGTGGGCTCGCGACCACCACGCGCGGCACGCCGGCGGCGCGCGCGGTCACGGCGGTCATCAGCACGCTCGACGGCAGGGGATAGCGGCCGCCCGGTGCGTAGCACCCAGCGGCGTCGACGGGGGCGAGGGTGTGGCCCGCTTGCCCGCCGGGCACGTCGAGCGTCAACGCCGAGAAGGCGGCGCGTTGGGCTTCGGCGAACCGGCGGATGCGCGCGGCGGTGCGCTCCAGCAGCGCGAGCTGCGCGGGGTCGAGCGCTTGGGCCTGGGCCGCCATGTCGGCGCGGTCGAGCCAAAGGGGACCCTCGGGATTGAGGTCGCCCAGACGCTCGGCGTGCCGTCGCAAGGCCGGTTCGCCGCCGAACCGGACGTCGTCGAGGATGGCGCGGGCGGCCGAGAGCGTCGCCGCGTCGACCGGTGAGGTGTGGGCGGCGCCCGCTTCGGCTGGAGAAAGGCTTCGAAACAGGGTCATGGGCGTGTCTTCGCATCGCCCGGGCGGCGGCTCACCTTCGCGGCGCGCCGATCGAGCGCGGCGGCGACGTCATCGAGGCTCCGACCGGCCCGCGCGAGGGCGGTCATCGTGAAGAACAAGGCGTCGGCAGCCTCTTCGACCACGTGGTCGGGCGACGTGGCGTCAGCGAGCTCGCCCGCCTCTTCGACGAGTTTGGCCTTGAGCAGGGCGCGATCTTCGAACAGTCGCGCGGTGTACGACCCGGTCGGGGCGCTGCGCCGACGCGCGTTCAACGTGCCCTCCAACGCGCCGAGACCACGATGCGCGCCCCAGCACGTCGCGGTGTCGAGGTGACAGAAACCGTCGCCCTCCTGGCGGACGGTGAACCGCAGGACATCGCGGTCGCAGTCGAGATCGATCCGGAGGACCTGCTGCCGGGCGCCGCTGGTCGCTCCCTTCTCCCACAGGCCGCGCCGTCGCGACCAGTACATGCCGCGTCCGGTCTCGATCGACGCGGCGAGACTCTCTGCGTTCGACCAACACAGGCCGAGCGCGCGGCCCTGTGGGTCGACGACGACCGTGGCCCATAGGCCGTCGGCGCGATCCGAGGTGAGCGGCGCGGCGAACGCCTCGGCGAGCGGCAACCGTC
>JBEIFN010000432.1:0-2879 GCA_040382435.1 Alphaproteobacteria bacterium | reverse complement strand
GCGCTGCTCAAGCTGCCTTGGGCGCACTTCTTCTACACGGGCGGCACCAACGTCGGGCGACTCGTCGCGCACGCTGCGGCCGAGCATCTCGCGCGCTGCACGCTGGAGCTGGGCGGCAAAAGCCCGGCCATCATCGCCCCCTCGGCGAACCTCGACAGCACGGCGATGCGCCTCGCGTGGGGCAAGTGGTCCAACGCTGGGCAAACCTGCATCGCGCCCGACTACGTGCTGTGCGTCAAGGAGCATGAGCAGGCGCTGGTCCACAAGCTCAAGGTCTACCTGCAGCGGTCGTTCGGCGAAGATCCCCAAAAGTCGCCCGACTTCGGTCGCATCGTCAACGACCGCCACTTCGAGCGCGTGCGCCGCCTCATCGAGCCGAGCAAGGTCGCCCACGGCGGCACGAGCGATGCGGCGGATCGCTACATCGCGCCGACGATCCTCACCGGCGTCACCTTCGACGATGCGGTGATGAAGGAAGAGATCTTCGGCCCGATCCTGCCGATCCTCACCATCGACCGCATCGAGGACGCCATCGGCCTGATCCGCAAGAACCCGAACCCGCTCGCGCTCTACCTGTTCACCGAGCGGCAGGCCGACATCGATCTCATCGTTGAGCGCGTCTCGTTCGGCGGCGGCTGCGTGAACAACACCATGTTCCACGTCTCGGATGCGAACCTGCCGTTCGGCGGCATCGGGACGAGCGGGCAGGGGTCCTACCACGGAAAGGCCGGATTCGACGCCTTTACGCATTACAAGTCCGTGCTCAGCTCCGCAGGCTCGGCCGCGTTCGACCTGCCGCTCCGGTACCCGCCGTACGCCGGCAAGCTGCCGTGGTTGAAGAAGGTGCTGTGATCGCGCGCGCCGCCTTTGGCGAGGCGGCGCGGCTCGGGGTTCCCATCGCGGGCGAGCAGGGCTGTGCGTGGCCGGTGCGCGTCGAAGGACAAGTTCGCGGCTGGCTCAAGCGACACGCGACCGCAGCCGCGGCCCGACGCGAGGGGGAGGCCGTCGCGGCGATGCGTGCGGCCGATGGGGGCGATGTCGCCATCGCCGATGTGCTCGCCATCGACGGGCGCTGGATGCTCACCGCACACGCCCCGGGGGTGCCCGTGCAGGAGGCCGACGAGGTGGCCTGGACGCGCCTCGGGGCTTGGTGCGCGCGGCTTCGCACGCTGCCGACGCCCGCCGACGCGCTCCCGCTCGCGCACGCGCTGACGAAACGTGGATAGCCGCGACCGACGCGTTGAACTTGGTGGACGTACCGCCCGATCCAGGGTTGCGCGTGCTCGCGCAGTTTGGCCGGGGCTGGGCGCACCGTGATCTTCGCCCCGACCACGTGCGGCAGGCCGGTGGACGCCTGACCGTCTTCGATGCGGGTCAAGCACGCCCCGATCACCGCTACGCCGACGCGGTCGTCGTGCAGGTCGCGGCGGGGGACGTGGCTGTCGCGCGCCTGCACCCCGAGGGGCTCGACGAGGAGGCCTGGCGGGCTGCGCGGCGGTTGCACGCGTTGGCGACCTGGGCGTGGGCCCTTCGGCACGCGGACGTCGGGCAGGCCGCGGCAGGCCGCGCACGCTGGCATGCCATCGGCTAAAGGCAACGTATGGGGGATGCGATGACCCGTTGGACGCTGCTGTTCGCGGCCGCCTGCTCAGGGGCGACCCCGGTCGAGCCCGCCGCGTGCGACCAAGGTGCGATCACCCTCGACGCCCGCGTCGACGCCGAGGGGCCGAGCCTGGTCGATGCCGACGAGGCCCATGTGGGAACGCCCCCGCAGGGAGGGGCGCCGTACACGGCGTTCGGCATCGTCGCATCGGGGGCGTTGGGAGGCGAAACCCTTCTGCAAGTGACGGGCGACGTCCGAGATGCCGACGGCGTCGTGCTCGGGTCCGTCGAACAGAACACGTCGTTGATCTGCGCCAACGCCGGTCCGTGGGCCGGGCGTTGGTACGGCGGCGAGGCGCACATCCGGTACTGGGGGCAAACCCTCGCGGCGCTCGACGCGCGCGCCGTCACGGCGACGTTGGCGATCGAGCGGGCCGGTGTTGAGCTCGCTGCCGTCGAGGGGCAGTTCACGCTCGTCAGCTCCGGTGGCGGCGACACGTTCTTGGTCGGCGAGGTGCGCGAATGACGGCCTCCGAGCCGGGGCTGGTCCCCACCGCCGCCCTTAGCCCCCGCGTGGAACGCGCCTGGTACGTCGTCGCGCGGTGTGCAGACGTCGGACGAGCGCCGGTGCTGCGCGCGTTGTGGGGCACACCCATCGTCCTGTGGCGCGCGCCCGACGGCGCCGTCCACGCGGTACTGGACCGCTGCCCTCACCGAAACGTGCCGTTGCACGACGGCAAGATCGAGCCCGAGGGACTGCGTTGTCGATACCACGGGTGGGTTTTCGGCGGTGACGGTGCATGCCGTCACGTGCCCGCCTTGGACGGCGCTTCCGAGGCCCCCGCCCGGCGGGTTCCTCGCTGGGTTGCCAGAGAACAACAGGGCTTTGTCTGGTTGTGGGGGGAGCGCGACGGAGAACCCGTCGGCAGCCCGCCCTCGTTCCCCGAGGTCGACGACCCGCGCTACCTCACGGTCATCCGTCCGCTTCGGACGCGCGGCAGCGTCCACGCCGTGATCGAAAACGCGCTCGACGTGCCCCATACGGGGTTCCTGCACGGCGGTTGGTTCCGCAAGGACGGCGACCGCAAGCCGATCCGCTGCGTCGTCGAGCGCTTCGATGACCACGTGCAGGCCGAATACATCGGCGAGTCACGGCCCAAGGGCTTTGTCGCCCGGCTGCTCTCTCCCTCCGGGGGCGAGGTCCGCCACTTCGACCGGTTCCGCATGCCGTCGATGTCCGAGGTCGAATACGCGATCGGCACCGAGAATCACCTGGT
>JBEIFN010000431.1:0-2884 GCA_040382435.1 Alphaproteobacteria bacterium | reverse complement strand
TTGACCACGACGCCCATCGGCGACTGCACGAGGCCCAGCACCACCAGCGTCAGAACGTAGAACGGCACCGGCGCGAGGCGAAGCCATCGATACGGGAGCAGCATCACGGCCACGCCGGCGAACAAGCCGAGACCGATGCCGACGGCCTGCTTGATGCCGTAGGCCCACACCGACGACTCGGTCTGAATGCCGAAGTGCGACGACGCCGTCATCACCATCACCATGCCGATCGCGACGAGCGTCACGACCGCGGTCAACATCGGGAGATCGACGCCCTCGAACACGGGCAGAAGGTCACGTACATCGCGGACAGCGGGCGACGTCGCGCTCGTGACGTCCCCGAGCCCCAGGTGCGAGCTGGTCGGAACCGTACTCGGCGCGGGAAGCGGTTCGACAGGCGGCAGCGAAGTCATCGGCGCATCGACGACGGTGCGGTGGCCCGCGCCGACCACCTCCGGGGCCGGCGTCAACCGGCTCGGCGGATCGTCGTTGTCGAGCAAGGTCGAGGGCTGGGGCGTCCGGCGGTTGCTCATCGTCCCCCCTCGGCCGCCGCGAGCGCCTCGGCGTAGGCACGGAAGGTGTCACCACGATGCACGAAGTTGCGGAACGCGTCGAACGAGGCGCACGCCGGCGAGAGCAGCACCGCGTCACCCGGCCTCGCGAGCGTCCGCGCCAACGCCATTGCGTCGTCCATCGAGCCAACCTGCGCGACCGTCACGCCGACGGCTTGCAGCTCGTCCGCGATCATCGCGCCCGAGCCGCCGAAGCAGATCACCGCGCGGTGACGCGCCAGCGCAGGCGCGAGCACCGCGAATCCCGGCCCCTTCGCCTCACCGCCAAGCAGCACCACGCACGACCGCGGGATCCCCTCGATCGCCACCAGCGTCGACTCGCAGTTCGTGGCCTTGCTGTCGTTGATCCACACGACGCCATCGATCTCGGCGACCGGCTCGGTGCGGTGCGGGAGCGCACGCAACGCCGGCAGCGCCGCGGCCACGGCTTCGATGCCCGCACCAAGCGCGAGCGCGAGCGCGGCCGCCGTCGTGGCGTGCTCCCGGTTGTGGGCCCCTTCCACCTTCAGGGTCTTTAGATCGAGCGTGACATCGACGGGGGCGTCAGCCCCCAAACGCGACCAAGCCTGCCCCGGGAGCACGATGCGTCCTGCGTCCCCGTCGACCCACGCGCCCGGCGCTCCACCGAGCCGCACACGACGTCCTTGGAACGCAGCGGGCACCGCGGCATCCAGCGCGTCGACGCCCTCGGGCCACATCGCCACGTCGCGCGGCCCCATCCGCGCGAGCAACCGCATCTTGTGCGCGCCGTAGTTCGCGAGCGTCCCGTGGCGCGCCAAATGGTCCGGCGTCAGGTTGAGGACGACCG
Source organism: Alphaproteobacteria bacterium (assembly GCA_040382435.1). GTDB lineage: Bacteria > Myxococcota_A > UBA796 > UBA796 > JBEIFN01. The sequence continues at coordinate 1,504 of JBEIFN010000431.1, read as the reverse complement.
CGACGCGCGGATCGAACGCGCCGGGAAGCTCCATCATGTAGGAGCTGACCTCGAGCACAGCGACCTCGGGCGCGCCGCTGGTGTCGGCGTCGAGCACCGCCTCGCACCAAGGCGCACCGAGGTTGCCCCCCGTGAACACGCGCAGCCCTGCGGCCTCGAGGAGCGCGCCGGTGAACGTGGTGACGGTACTTTTGCCGTTGGTGCCCGTGATGGCGACGGCGGGAACAGCGAGGAAGCGCCAGCCAAAACCAAGCTCTCCGACCACGTCGACACCCGCGAGGCGCGCCGCCTCCACCACCGGGTGCGCCGCTGCGACACCGGGCGAGACGACGACGACGTCGGCCGCACACGCGGCGGCCCGCGCACCCTCCGGCGTGAGGCGCTCGCACCCCGACGGGATCGTGGCCCCGGCGTTGTCGTCGAGGCACGCGACCCGCGCCCCGCGCGACTGCGCCAGCCTCGCGGCGGCGAGACCCGAACGTCCCATGCCGACGACCACAACCGACTGTCCCTGCAGCGTCAGCATACCGATCACCGCAACTTGAGTGTGGAGAGCGCGACGAGCGCGCACAGGATGCTCAGAATCCAGAAGCGAACGATGATCTTCGGTTCGCTCCAGCCCTTCTTCTCGTAGTGGTGATGGATCGGCGTCATCAGAAAGACCCGTTTTCCCGTGGCCTTGAAGCTGGACACCTGAATGATCACGCTCACCGTCTCGAGGACGAACACACCGCCGACGAGCACGAGCAGCAGCTCTTGGTGCGTCAGGATCGCGAACAGCCCGAGGCCACCCCCCAGACCGAGCGCCCCGACGTCCCCCATGAACACCGACGCAGGGTAGGCATTGTACCAAAGAAAGCCCAGGCCCGCGCCAACGAGCATCATCGCGAGGACCGCGAGCTCCCCGCTGCCATTGACGTAGTGCAACCCGAGGTAGTCCGCGAACACCACGTTGCCCGTAACGTAGGCGATGACGCCATACGTGGCCGCCGCGACCATGTACGGGCCGATCGCGAGGCCGTCCAGCCCGTCCGTCAGGTTGACGGCGTTGCTGGTCCCGACGAGAATGAACAGACCGATCGCCGGGTACAACCAACCCAAAACATCCGGCGCTCCCGTCCAGAGTTCGCGGAAGTCCAGCACCGTGTCCTTGAGGAACGGCACCGTCATGACGGGCTCGATCACGCCCGAGAGGTGGCCCCACGCGAGCACGCCGCCGCCGAACAGCACCTGGCCGAGGATCTTGTACCGACCGGCGAGGCCGCCGCTGTCGCGAAGCATCACCTTCTTCCAATCGTCATAGAACCCGATCAGCCCGTAGCCGTTGAGGACGATCAGCATCATCCACACCATCGGCTGGTCGATCCGCGCCCACAGCAGCGCCGACACCGAGAACGCGCCGAGGATCACGAGCCCGCCCATCGTCGGCGTGCCCACCTTGGTGAGCAGGTGGCTCTCGGGGCCGTCGGTGCGGATGATCTGATCCATCTTGCGACGGTTCATC
>JBEIFN010000430.1:0-2895 GCA_040382435.1 Alphaproteobacteria bacterium | reverse complement strand
TGGCAGGGTCACGAGCGCGCCCGTGGCCCGTAGCCGCCGCGCCAACATCACGTCTTCGAACAGCGCGAGCTTGGGAACGCCGCCGATCGCGACGAGCGCGCTGCGACGCACGAACAAGGCCTGATCGCCGTACGGCAGGCGGGTGTAGCGGGAGCGCAGGTCGGCGATGCGGACGAGCCAACCCCACCGCGGCCTGTCCTCGACGGTGTGCAGTTGAAAGGCGCCGGCAACGACGTCGGCGCGGCGCATCGCCCGACGGATCGCGAACACGGCGCGCGGATCGGGCCACGCGTCCGCATGCACGAACCACACGATCGGCGCCGACGTCGCCCGCCAGCCCGCGTCGAGCTGGCTACCGCGCCCGCGCTCCCCGACGAGCGTGCGCGCGCCAGCCTCGGTGGCCACGCGGACCGTGCTGTCCCCGCTACCGCCATCGACGACCAGCACTTCCGCGCAGCCGAGCGCGAACAGCCGGTCGACGAGTGGACCGATGCGATCGGCTTCATCAAGCGTGGGCACCACCGCCGCCACGGCTTCGTCCCCCCAGAGCGAGACCTCCTCGGTCATGCTTGGACCGCTCCCCGCCCGAGGCGCATCCGCAGCCACACCCGCACCAGCCACGGCAGACTCCCGCCCCACCGGGTCCGCAGCCAAGCATCGCCCAGCTGGCGCAGGACCTCCCCACGCGTCGGATACGGAAGCGTCAAACCCGAGAGCCCACCGATCGACCTCGGCCGGTGCATCGCGACGATCACGCCCGCGAGGAGGTCGGCGGCGCCCTCCCCGACGAGCGTGGCACCTCCGATTCGACCGCGACGATCGACCCACAACCGCGCGAAGCCCTGGGTCCGTCCGTTGCACCGAGCCGCATCGAGCGCCTCGAACGGCACCTCGATCGCCCGGTGGCCCTCCGCGCCCGACTGCACACCGACCGACGCGAGCGGCGGCGAGGTGAACAGCGTCCTCGGCACCCCCGCAGGGTCGAACCGCGCAGACGGCAAGAACAGCGCGTTCTGCAGCACCGTTCGCGCCATGCGGTCCGCGGCGTGGGTGGTCCCGCCGCCGGTCACGACGTCGCCTGCGGCGAACACGGCGGGGTTCGTGGTGCGGAGGTAGCAATCGACGCGCAGGCGGCGGCCTTCGGTCGCGACGTCCGCACGCTCGGGTTGCAGCGCCGCCACTGTCGCGTCGCGCCCGATCGCGACGAGGACATGCGAGGCGGACAACGCGGCGCCGTCGGTCAAGGACAGCGCGACCGCGTCCCCGTCGGGCCGCGCTGAGAGGACCTCACCGCTGCGAACGACCACGCCGGTCGCCGCCAAGCCCGCCGCGACCTTGTCGACCGCGTCACGTGCCTCCCGTTCGAGGAGCGCGCCCCGCACCAACAGCGTCGTGGGGACCCCCGAAGCGGCGAGTCCTTGTGCGAGCTCACACCCCACGGCCCCGCCGCCCACCACGACCACCGACGTCGGGACGTCGCGCAGCGCGAAGAAGGCGTCCGGCGTGAGGATCCGATCCCGCACCGCGTCCATCCAAGCGGATCGTCGGGGTCGTGATCCCGTCGCGATCAGGCAGCGCGCAAAACGGAGCCGAACGCCACCGACGCTGACGGCATCACGCGCGACGAAGTGGCCTTCGCCGTAGAAGACGTCGACGCCGGCCTCGCGAAGTCGGACGGCGCTGTCGTGAGGCGCTAGGTCGGCGCGCACCGCACGCGCACGGGCGACGGCGGCGGCAAATCCGTGCGAGGTTGCCCCGAGAAACGCTTTGGACGGGACACAGCCCGCGTTGAGGCAGTCGCCGCCAAGCGCGTCGCGCTCGACCATCGCCACGCGGACCCCGAGTGCGGCGGCGCCGAACGCGGCGACCAGGCCAGCGGGCCCGCCGCCGAGGACGACCAACCCGTACCGATCCGCCGGCGTCGGCGGCGCCCAGTCGGCAGGCCGAACGTGGGAAACCCAGCGCCGGTCGTCGGCGTCCGCCTCATCAACCATGCACGACCCCACGTGTCGCGAGCCGAACCGCCGCGCGACGCCCCACGATGCGCACCGCGAGGGCCGTCACCAACACCGCCAGCGCCATCACCATCGGCGACATCGACGGCCGCGCGTCACCGTCCGCGAGCTCGCCCAGCGCTGCGCCCGCGCTCACGTACAGCGCGACGCCAGGAACCATCCCCACCGCGGTGCCCGCCAGATGCGTCCAAGCCGACACACGCGACAGCCCCATCGCCACGTTGAGCAGGTTGTAGGGGAACACCGGGGACAGCCGGAGCAACACGACCGTCGACAGGTCCTCCACGCTCCCCAGCACGGCCTCGATCGCCTCCCCGCCCGGCGCGCGGACGAGCCACGAGCGCCACGCCGTGCGGAAGCGACGGCTGACATGGAACGTCACCTGAGCGGCAAGGGTCGCCGAAGCCCACACCAGCAGCGCGCCCTGGCCAGCGCCCCAGACGGCACCCGCTGAGACCGAGAGCGGCGCGGCCGGAAGGCCGAACAGCGCGGCGAGGACATAGGCAGCCGCGAACAGCGCTTGCCCATCGCCCCCGACCCCCGGGAGCGCGTCAGCCCCGTCGAGCCAGGACGCGACTTGCAGACGCAGCAACGCGAGCAGCCCCAGCCCCAGCGCAGCCCAGAGCACGCGTCGACGCGTCATGACATCACACCGTCACCGGATCACCAACGCGACCGTCTCGACGCGACGCTCCGCCCACGCCGCCTTGTACTCCTTCTCGGTGCCAAGATCGTACCAGCGAATCCCCGGCTCGGCGCAGAGGCCGCGGATCGTCTGCCACTGGAGCAGGTTGCCGAGAGACAGTCTGCGAAAGACGTCATCGAAGCTGAACTGAAGGCCCCGGTACTGATCGCCGAACACACCACCGAGCACGTAGCC
>JBEIFN010000429.1:0-2899 GCA_040382435.1 Alphaproteobacteria bacterium | reverse complement strand
GTGGACTCGTCCAGGAGAACCACAACTACCGGCTGATCTACGGCGCGATCCCGTCCGACGCCCTGGCGGGTTCGTGATCCGCATCGCGTCCCCCATCCTGCCGACGACGGACGGCGGGTACTACCACGTCCGGGTCGAGGGTCTGATGGGCGAGGAGGAGGACTTCTTCCTCACGCCCGGCGACCTCGCCCATCTTCGCAAGCGTCAGACCTCGCGCCGGCAGGAAGCCGTCGTGCCTGCGCTCTACGCCCGTGGCCTTCGCGGGTTCTGGCTTCGCATCCGCCGCGCCCTGCGGCTCTACGGAGAGTGACCGTGAAGCCGCTCATCTGCCCCCGCTGCGGGGGCGTGCTCAAGTGGGTGTGCCCCGAGGACGAGGGCGAGGCGGTCTGCTCCGCGTTCCAGAGCCGTCGCTTCTCGGGGGACGACGCGGGGCCGTACTGCACCTTCGTGGGCAGGGTGCGCCGCGTCTCGCCGTCCGAGGTCGAACGGTGGAGGAAGCCGTGAGCGCGCCCGAACCCTGCCCCGAGTGCAAGGGGCGATGCTGCCTCGATGAACTCTACTACCCCATCGAACACATGGGCGCGGGCTGGTACGGGCACGACTGCGAGTCCTGCGAAGACGGCACAAAGTACGTCATGCCGCGCACGGCGCTGGACGAGCGCCGGGACGTGTTGGCGTGGCTGCGTGATGTCGGCACATCGGCATCCATGTCGGCAGATGAAATGGTGACGATCAACTGGATCGCCCGTGCCATCTTCGGCATGGAGCACGTCGGCGCGGCGACGAAGGGGAAGCCATGAGCCGACCCCGCCGCATGACGCGCTGGTACGTCCGATACGCGGACACGGACGGCTTCCGCGCCTACTCCGGTCCCGTGACGCGACGACAGGCAGAACGCCGCGCCGCCCGCGCCCTGGACCCCGAGGCGGTCGTCCTCGTCCTGCGCTGCTACCGGAAGTCCAAGAAGTTCCCGCGTGGGTTCGAGCGCGACTACGGAGTGAACCGATGATCGACGTGAACGGAACCGAGATCGTGCCGGGGGCGCGCTGCCGCTTCTACGCCAGCACCCGCGAGAAGTGGATCGACGGCACCGTGCGCGACATCCGAACGGACGGCCCCTTCGCCGGTCACGCGCGGGTGGACGACGGCGACCGCTACAACGACGACCTCCACACGAACGGCTTCCGCGTGTCCGCGTGGGTTCGGAGCGACGAGGTCGAGGTGTTGTGGCTCCCTGGGCGCGAGGAAGGCGACGTTCCCTGACCTCGACATTCCGGGTTGACGAACGGCAAACCCCGAATAGGAGGAGGCGTGACCTCAAGGAGCGAACCCATGAAGCCCGCCTCTCCCCCTCCTCCCCTGTCTCCTGCGTGGGCGATGGACTCGTCCGGCAACACCCCGACCGCCGTTCGGAAGGACGGCTGGTACGTCATCCGAACGACGGACCACGTCTACGTCGGCCACGACCATCGCACCCTGAACGGGTCGGAAATCGACGTGTTCAAGAAGCACCTGTACCCGCACCTTGAGGTCCAGACGGTCGTCCGTCTCACCGAGAACCCCGGCCTCGTGCAGCTTCGGGTGCAGATCGTGTGGCCGGGCCACCTCGGCGGCGTCGAATACTTCGCGCGGGACGTGGACACGGTCTTCCCCGTGACGGTGTTCGAGCCGCCTCGCCCGTTGCCGCCGACGCCGCCGAGCAAGGAGTTGGAGCGGACGGTCGCGAGGGCCTTCTACGAGGGCCGCCTGGCGGGAGCGGAGGAGGAGCGCCTCGCCGTCACCGCGTTCCTGTGCCGCAACGAGAACCGCCCGACGAGCGTGAGTGAGGCGTCCTACGCCATCGACTGCGGCCACCATCGCGGGATGGGGGGCGGCGCGAGCATCGACCCGACGACGGTACGGGACGCGATCCGCAGCGCCCTCGTGGAAGGTGGTGCTGCGGAGCGTGCCGCTATCGCCGCGTGGTTGCGCGGAGAGGCGAAAGACGCGCGTAAGGTAGTCCGCGAGCACGGCGCTTCCGCCGCCTTGAGTGAACACGCAGCCTACGAAGACGCGGCTCTCCGAATCGAGCGCGGCGAGCACATCCCCACGATCACCGAGGAGGGGACGTGAGCCTCGACCTCGACGCGATCAAGGCTCGTCTCGCGGCGGCCTGTCCCGGCCCGTGGACCGGGATGTCCGTCCGTCGCTCCATCGACGGGGACTGCCTCGCCATCGTGCGCGAGCATCCCGATGGAGAGCACGAGTCGATGAAAGGCTCCGCGCTGACCATCGCGGCCACGCTCGTGCCCCAGTACGGGGACAACGACACCGCGACCATGCTCCTGCACAGCCGCGCCGACATGGACGCGCTCGTCGCGGAGGTGGAGCGCCTGCGTGCCCTGGTCGTGTCCATCGTGGAGAACGTCGTGGAGGCACGGACGGAGGATGAGAACCGCCGCCTCCAGCTTCTCGATGACGCGGGCGGGCTGGAGAACGAGATCCGTCGTCTGCGCGAGGAGAACGACCTTCTGCGCGGAGAGCGGCCCGCCGTGGTGGCGTATCTGGTCAAGTGCGGGCTGATTGGTGCAGCAGAAGGCGTTCGAGAGGGCGACCACCGCCACGAGGAGCCGAAGCCATGAGCATCCTCGACTACGCCCTCACCAGCCTACGCCGCGCCGCCGAGCATGGCGGTTCGTGGCCCGTCTCGCCCGGTGAGGCGGCGGCGCTCGTCGCGGAGGTGGATCGGCTGCGCGCTCAGCGCGTCCTCGACAACGAGGAGGCGGCGCGGCTCTACGACTTCGCCCGCGACAAGGGCGCGGCGCTGGAGCGCGACGCGACGGTGGCGTGGCTGCGGAGCGAGCCTGAGAAGGGCGTCGCGTGCGACGGGCACCGCCACGCGAACGGTGGCTCATGCGTC
>JBEIFN010000428.1:0-2900 GCA_040382435.1 Alphaproteobacteria bacterium | reverse complement strand
CGATCCGCTCGCTGCGCCCGGGATCCGCGTGGATCGCGCGTGGCTCGGCGCACGGCTCGGGCGCGACGACGCGGCGAACCTGCTGTTGTTCGATCGTCCCGTTGACCAACCCGCGTTCCACCTCGCGGACCTGTCGCTGTCGCTCGTGCCGTCGCACGAGGGAGATGTGCTCGTCAGCGACGGGGTCCTGTTGCCCGACGCGCTGGTCGAGGGGCTTGTGGGCTGGCGGGACGCGGAACCGATGACGACGTGGTTCTACGAAGGGGTGCGGACGACGGAGCGCAGTGTTCCGTACGGCTTTGTCACCACCGAGCCCGCGTTGGGGCCCGATGACATCGTCATCGTTGAAGAGGTCGCCCGGCGACTCGGCGTCGGCGGCGGGGACGTTGTGACGTTGCGCTTCCCTGTCATCGGACGGGGCCGCGCTGTCGCGTGGGAGGAACGCCCGTTTCGGGTGGTGCAGGTGGTGGACGACGACACCTGGTCGGCGGCGCGGACCCCGCCGATCGAGGGGCTGACGGGACGGTCGCGGTGTGGCGACTGGAACCCCGGGTTGGAGGTCGATCTGTCGAAGATCGGCGACGAGGACGAGGCTTGGTGGTCCGCGCGGGGGGCCACGCCGCGGCTGGCGATCGGGGACAGCGTCGCGCCGCAGATGGTCGCCAACCCCTGGGGGCGGTGGACGGGCGTGCGGTTTGCTGGCGGCGTCGACGAGCCCGCACTCCTCGCGCGGCTGCAGGAGAGCGTCGGGTGGGCCAGCCTCGGCTGGGTTCGTCGTGACGTCGCGGGTGCCGCCGCGATGACCGCGCGTCCTTCGACCGACTTCGGTGCCCTGTTCTTGGGGTTTCAGTCCATCCTGTTCGGTGCGGCCTTCGCGCTCGCGGCGTCGACGGCGGGGCTGGTGGCGGCAATGCGGGTGGGCGAGCTCGCGACGCTGCGTGCCTTGGGCTTCTCGGTGCGGAGGGCGCGCGGCGTGTTCCTCGCCGAGGTCGCCGTCGTCGCGCTCGGCGGCGCGGCTGCCGGCGTCGCGACGGGCTGGACGATCGCGCCGCACATCGGGTCGTGGCTGCACGGCGCGCTCGGCGGCGTGTTGGGGACGGTCTCGAACACGCCGCGCGTCGACCCCGCTTCGGCAGCCGTTGCGCTGGTCGTCGCCGCGTTCGCGACGTTGGCGGCGGCCGCGTGGGGGAGCGCGCCCGCGTTTCGTGTGACGCCGCTCGCGGCGCTGCGTCGCGTCGAAGGGCTCGAGCTGACGGAGATCGCCGCTGCGCTCGGCATGTCGCTGGCGACGGTGAAGCGCAAGTTGTCGACTGTCGAGGGCCGCCTGGCGACCTTCATTCGGGGTTCCCATGAGCAGTGACTTCAAGAAAGACCTCAGCGGCAGCGAGCCAGACGCGGCGGCCGTCGAACGCGTCTGGACTGGCGTGCGTGACGCTCAGGAGCGACGTCGCCCCACGCGGTGGCTGGTGCAGGCCGTGGTGCTGGTGGTGGGGGCGATCTCGCTGGCTTTGCTGCCGATCAAGAAGCCATAGCCGTTGCGCGAGCCTGGGTCGCGTCACGCTCGTCGACTCCACGGTGCGCGGGCTGCAACTCGGCCTTCTCAACATCGCGCTGTGAGCCGTGGCCGTGCGCTCCCCCAAGAACGGCTGGCGGCTGCCAGCCCGAGGCGATGAAGCTGTTCAAGCAGTCCGGCGATCCGAACCACGTGAAGACGCAGGGCTACGGCGTGACGAAGTCGACGGTGCCGTTCACGTGCAACTCGGGCCGCCTGAACGTGCGCAGATCAGTCGCGTTGGTGTGACACACCTCACACGCCGTCTGCTGCGGGTGCGGCAGCGGCGGCGGGAAGCCGTGACATGAGGTGCACGTCATCTGCGAGCCATCGACCAGGTTCCAGCGAGGCGTCGTCGCCGTGCCGCCACCATCGGCCCCCGTCAGGTTCGCGATGTCGTGACACGCCGCGCTCGCGCAGGTGCCCGCCTGGTACGTCGGCAGCGCCACGTTGCTCGTCGCCACGCCGCTGAACTTCACCTCGGTCATGCCGTTGAGGTGCTTCGGCGTGACCACCCTCGCCGGTACCTCATGACACTCGGTGCACGGCACCACGCGCGCCAGCCCACGGCCCACGAGGTGCGACTGGTGTGCGCCCACGCCGAGGTTGGTGGTCGCGGTGTTTCCATTCGTGTCGCGCGGCGGCGCGAAGCTGGTCCCCGAGCCGTGGCAGCCATCGCACGTCGCCGGCACGCTCACCTCGACCAGCCCGTTGACGTGCAGGTCGCGGTTCACCACGTCACGCCCAGTCACGCCCGTCGAGTTGGGGTGACAGTTCGCGCAGTTGGTCGCCTGCGGGTGCGGCAGGGCCGGCGGCGCGCCGTGACAGCTCGAGCACGTGAGCCCCGCATCCGACGTGGTCCACAACGGTGAGGTGCCGCCATGACAGGTGGTGCTGCAGGTGGTCGTCGCAGCAGTCCACCGCACGCTCGCCAGCACTTCCGCGCGGCCTCCGTTGGGGTGCCTCGGCGTCGACACCATCGACGGCACTTCGTGGCACGTCTCGCACGCCACCGGTCGCGTCTTCGCGCCACCATTCACGTGCGCCTCGTGTGCACCGACGCCGACCGAGGCGCGCTCGGTGCTGCCGTCGAGCGCGCGCGGAGGAGCACCCGCATCGGTCGTGCCGTGACACGCGTTGCACGCCACCATCGACACGTTCTTCACGCCGTTGACGTGCAGCTCTGGCGCGATGAACCCGCCGTCGAGCGCGATGACGTCGGCGTGGCACACGCCACACGCACCGGCTTGTGGATGCGGCGACGCAGGCGGCACGCCGTGACAGGTGCCACACGCGTCTGCGCGCGGCGCCGTCCACACCCCCGAGCGCTCGCCGTGGCAGGCGTTGG
>JBEIFN010000427.1:0-2902 GCA_040382435.1 Alphaproteobacteria bacterium | reverse complement strand
CGCGAAGTCGGTGGCGGACATGTTCAAGTTCCGCAGTCGGGTGGGGCTGGAGGCTGCGCTCGACGCGCTGAGGCAGACGCTGCGTGAGCGTGCGGCGACACCCGGCGAGATCGACGCGATGGCGAAGGCCTGCCGCGTACAGGCGGTCGTGCGGCCCTACCTGGAGGCGCTCTCATGACCGACCGCAAGGCGACCGACGTCGGCGCTGTCGCGCCCTACCTCACGGGCGACCCGGCGCCTGGGCCCTCGCGCAACGGGCACCCGCTGTCCGCGAGCGCCGTGACCAGGGGCTCGTAGGCGTACGAGAGGAACGCGCGCGTCTGCGGTGCGACGCGTCGTGAGCCGGCGTGGAGCAGATGGATCGGGGTCGCGGGGGGAGCATGGTCGTCGAGGACGGCTTGCAAGCGACCGCTGCGCAGCGCTTGGACCACCACCGGCGTGGGCAGCCGGGCCACGCCTCCGCCTTGTTCGGCGGTGGTGCGGAGCACGATGAAGTCGTCGCTGACGAGCCGGCCGTGAACCGGGACGTCCACGCGCTTCTTGCCGGTCTGAAAGGTCCACGTCGCGCTCGGCACCGTCCCGGCTTTGGCGAACCGCAGACACCGATGCGTCGCGAGGTCTGCGGGCCGCTCCGGCACGCCGGCTTGCTGGAAGTACGCCGGACTGCCGACGATTCGGTAGGTGGAGCTTCCGACGCGCCGCGCGACCAGCGATGAATCGGGGAGCTCGCCCGCGCGGATGGCGACGTCGAACCCCTCGGAGATCAGGTCGACGGGCCGGTCGGTGAGGAGCACCTCGAGGTCGACGGCGGGGTAGGCGTCGAGGAACCCGGCGACGATCGGCGCGAGGAAGCGCTCGCCCAACGACACGGTGGCGGTGATCCGCAACGTGCCCCGGGGCTCGTTGCGCAGCGCCATCACGGCCGTGCCCGCGGCCTGTAGCCCCGCGAGCGCCGGCTCTGCCTCATCGAGGAACGCGACGCCTGCGGCCGTGAGGGCGAGCGCCCGCGTGGTCCGGAGCAACAACTGGACCCCGAGCTGGGCCTCGAGGTCGGCGACGCGACGGCTCACCGTGCTCGTCGGCATCGCCAGCGCCGTCGCGGCCGCTCGGAAGCTGCCCGCGCGCGCGACCTGCACGAAGACGTGGGCGCTGTTCAGGTCGAATGAGGCCATTTTTGGGACAATCTATCTCAGAGAAGCGGGATTGTCCAAGATTTGGTGAGCGCGCATAGGGAGGAACGCCACCTCCTCCTGGCGTTTGGAGCCACGCATGAACCTGCTCACCCCTGTCGAACTGGGCGCTTTGCGCCTGAGAAACCGCGTCGTGATGGCCCCGATGACCCGCAGCCGCGCCGACGCCTCGGGCGTTGTTCGGCCGTCGACGGCGACCTACTACGCCCAGCGCGCCACCGCGGGCCTGCTGGTGACCGAGGCGACCAACGTCTCGCCGGACGCCGTCGGTTCGCCGCTGACGCCCGGCATCTGGACCGAAGCCCAGGTCGACGCTTGGCGTGCGGTGACGGCGGCCGTCCACCGCGAGGGCGGCACGATCGTCCTGCAGCTTTGGCACACCGGTCGTGTGGGGCACTCCGACGTCCGCGGCGGGCGCCGTCCGGTCGCGCCGTCGGAGATCGCGATCGAGGGCCAGAAGCACTTCACGGCGAGCGGTCCCAAGGACTACGAGATCCCCCGCGCCCTCACGACGGAGGAGGTTCGTGCGACGATCGCCGACTTCGAACGGGGCGCTCGCAACGCGAAGGCGGCCGGGTTTGACGGTGTGGAGCTCCATGGGGCGTTCGGCTACCTGCCGCACCAGTTCCTTTCGGACTCCTCGAACCAGCGAACCGACGCGTACGGCGGCAGCGTCGAGAACCGCGCCCGGTTTGTGCTCGAGACCCTGCACCGCCTCGTCGACGTCTGGGGCCCCGGCCGCGTCGGCCTGCGTCTGTCGCCCACGCTCGCGTACAACGGCATGGGCGACTCCGACCCCTTGGCGACGTACACCCACCTCCTCACGGCGTTGAACGACCTGCCGCTCGCCTACCTGCACCTGATGCGCGCGACGCCCGACGCACAGCGCTTTCCGAACTGGCCGCAGGACGCTGTCGCGACGTTCGGGCCGCTGTTCCGTGGGGCCATGATCCTCAACGGGGGCTACGACCGCGATTCGGCGGATGCAGCGGTGACCGCTGGCGTGGCGAGCGCCGTCTCGTTTGGCGCGCCGTTCATCGCCAACCCCGACTTGGTCCACCGCTTCGCGGTTGGGGCCGCGCTGGCGGAAGGGGATCGACGCACGTTCTACGGGGGCGGCGACGAGGGCTACGTCGACTACCCCGCGCTCGCCCGAGACGTTGGGCCGCAGGCCAAGGGCCTTTGGCTCGTGCTCGCCGAGGTCACCGATCCCGCGAGGTTCGGGGCCTACACGGCGCTCGCAGGCCCCACGATCGCCCGGTACGGGGGCCGCGTCGTTGCGCGGGGCGACGTCGCCGTGGTGGTCGAGGGGCGACTCGGAAGGCGTCCGTTCCTCATCGAGTTCCCGAGCTTCGATGCCGCGCGTGCCTGCTACGACTCGGCCGACTACCAACACGCCGTCGCGCTGCGGCAGGGGGTCGCGACGTTCGATATCGTCGTGCTCGAAGGCGCAGGCGCCGTGGCGAACCCCGCGGCGCGCTGAGCGCGTCGCGACCGACGCCCGCTCGGATCGCCGGACCCCGCTACCGCCGCCTCCCCCTGACCCAAGCAAGAACGGCGAGGGCGGCGGGCCACGCGGCCGACGGGGCTGCGTTCGGTTGGGCGCACCCGCACGCCCGACCGGGGAACACGCTCGGGGGCGGCGCTCCGGTGTCGGGCCCGGCCTGCGTGTCGCCCGGGGTGTCGGTCGTCGGGGGCGGCGCCTCTGCGGG
>JBEIFN010000426.1:0-2903 GCA_040382435.1 Alphaproteobacteria bacterium | reverse complement strand
GGTGGGTGGACGGTGAACCCCGTCCCGTACAACCTCACAGTCCGTCCCGAGCGCGTCGGTGCCCACGACTTCGCGTTGACGGGCCTCGTCGACTTTGAGGCCACCGTCGACGTCATCTGCAAGCTGCAGGACGGCCCCGAGGCCCGACGCTGGCTCGAGGACTGGTGCCCCATGTTCGGCGTGATCTGGCCCGCAGCCCGCGCGGTTGCCGCACGCGTCGCCGAGCTCGGACCCGACGTCGCAGCCCGCCGGTGCCTCGAGCTTGGGTGCGGCCTCGCGCTGCCGTCGCTGGTGGCCGCACGCCTCGGGGCCGTCCCCGTCGCGACGGATCTGCACCCCGACGCCGCCGCCTTCTTGCAGCGCAACCTCGCCGCCAACCAGCTCCCCGACATTCCCTTCGTCGCGTTGGACTGGCGAGACCCTGCCGCGAGCGGACTCGACGCGGGCGCGTTCCACCACGTTTGGGCGAGCGATGTCCTCTACCAGCGGATCCATCCCCCGATGGTCGCCGACATGTTCGCTTGGTTTTTGGCGGAGGATGGCGAGGGATGGCTGACTTGTCCCGGTCGCCCCCACCTCCAGGCGTTCCACGAGGCCGCCGTCGCGCGCGGCCTGAGCGTCGACATCGCGATCCGCGACGCCATCGGTCCCGACGGCGTATCTCAGGACGTCTTCCTGCTGACGCTGCGCTGGCCGCGCGGACGCCGCAAAGCCCCGCCGGGCGCCGCCGGTTAGGCGCGCCCCATGATCGACGGAACCCTACTGCCGCTCCTCCGCACCTCCGTCCCCGGGCCCGCGTCTCGGGCGGCCGTGGATGTGCTGGCCGCACACGAGTGCCCGGCGATCACCGCCCGCCGCAGCCGCCGCGCCGAGCAGCTCGGCGCTTGCGATGACGACCCGTTCGTGTGGGACGAAGCCGTGGGCACCAACGTCCGCGACGTCGACGGCAACGTGTTCGTCGACCTCACGGCGGGGTTCGCGGTCGCGACCCAGGGCCATCGGCCGCCCCACGTGGTCGCCGCCGTGCGCGCCCAACTCGACCGCCTGCTGCACGCGATGGGCGACGCTTGGCCGGACGCGACGCGCGCACGGCTCCTGACGGCCCTCGCACGGATCGCACCCGTGGGTCCCGACGGCCCGCTCGACGTCGCGTTGCTTGGCCTGTCGGGCGCGGACGCCGTCGACGCAGCAGTCAAAACGGCGCGCCTCGCGACCGGCCGCCGCGGCGTGCTCGCATTCGCAGGTGGATACCACGGCCTGTCGCTCGGCACGGTCGGCCTGCAGGGCTACAAACGAGCGTTCACCGAGCCCTTCGCCGACATCGTCCATCCGGACGTGCGCTGGCTTCCGTTCGGTGCGGACGCCGACGCCGTGCAGCGCGCGCTGGCGAACGGCGACGTCGGCTTGGTGCTGGTCGAACCCGTCCAAGGGCGTGGCGGCGTCCACCCCGCCCCCGAAGGCTGGCTCGCGATGCTGCGTCAAGCGACCCGCGAGGCCGGCGCGCTCCTCGGCTACGACGAGATCCAATGCGGGCTCGGCCGCACCGGCCGGGTTTGGGCCCACGACGTCGACGGCGTCGTCCCCGACCTGCTCTGCACCGGCAAGGCGCTCGGCGGTGGCTTTCCGATCTCGGCATGCCTCGGGACGCGCCACGTGATGAACGCGTGGGGCGCGTCCACCGGCGAGGCGCTGCACACCCAGACCTTTCTCGGGCACCCCATCGGCGCCGCGGCGGCGTGTGCGGTGCTCGACGCACTGCCGGCTTGGACGTCCATCTGCGCCGAACGCGGCGAGGCGTTCACGCGCGCGCTTGGCGAGGCGGGTTGGTCGACCCGCGGCCGCGGCTTGATGATCGCAGTCCCGATCGGTCCCCACGCCTTCGCGACGTGCCGCGCCCTGCAGCGGCGAGGCTACATCGTGCTCCCCGCCGGGGCGACGGGCGACGCGCTGTGCCTCACCCCGCCCGCGACGATCACGGACGCGCAGATCGCCGGCTTCGTCACGTCGCTCTCGTTGGCCGAGGCCGAGGTGCGCCCGTGAAGCCCGACGGTCGCGACGCATGGATCGCGCGCGTCTGCGCTTGGATGGACGCCAGCCTGGACGGGGTCGCGTCCCCCTCGTTCGAGGCGGTCGCCTGCGAACTCAGCGCATGGCAAGCCGCCAACGCGCCGCTGATCGCCGCCCTGCAGACGACCGACGCACCGGCCTCCCTCGCCGACATCCCGGCAGTGCCCATCGCCCTCTACAAAGACCTCGACGTCGGCACGGTACCGCCCCAGCACGGTCGGGCCTGTTTTCTCACCTCGGGCACCACGGGCGGCGGCCGCGGAACCCACCGGCTGTGGGACACCGCGGCCTACGACCACGGCGCGCGTCGCTGGGCCGAGGACCGCGTCGCCGACGCCCCCCGCCGCGTACTCGCGCTCGTCGATCTCGCGCCCACCAGCTCCCTCGGTCACATGGTCGCCGACTTCGCCCGACCCGGCGGCGCGCTGATCGATGCGTTGCGAGACGGCCTCCCCGATCGCGACGTGATCGCGCGCGCCATCGCCCCCGGCGCGCCCCTCTATGTGGCCGCCACGGCGTTCGCGATGGCCGACTGGCTCTCCGACGACCCGGTGGCGCCGCTGCCGCCCCACAGCGTCGTGATGGTCACCGGCGGCTTCAAGGGCCGCGTCGTCTCGCTCGACGAAGCCGCGCTCCACGACGCGGTTCGCCAACGACTCCGCCCGGCGCGCCTCGTGCTGGAGTACGGCATGACCGAGCTGTCGAGCCAGCTCTGGGGTTCCCCAGGTTCGCCGTACGTCGCGCCGCCGTGGATGCGCGTGGTGGCGGTCGACCCGCAGACGGGTGTGACCGTGCCGGCCGGCAAACCCGGACAACTTCGGTTCTACGATCTTGCC
>JBEIFN010000425.1:0-2912 GCA_040382435.1 Alphaproteobacteria bacterium | reverse complement strand
CCGTCACCTTGTCGAGGGCGGAGGGAGGGGGCGTGGAATGTTCGGCGTCGATGTGCACGTGATCGTTGACCAACCGAGTGACGTCCGCCAGCGAGGGCACAACGCTCCGTTCCGTCCACGGGGCATCGGGTGGCTTGGGGGACGTGTTGCTCGCGCTCGTCGAGATTCGAACCGCAAACCCAGCGGCGGCGGCGTTCCCCCATCCGAGGCGAACGGCTGTGGGCGCGAGGGCTTCGACGAACGCCTCCCCCTCTTTCGCTTTGAGGTCGAGGTCGTCTGCCATGCCAAAAATCTGGTAGCCGGGCCGTTGCGAGGGACTCCGTGGCATCTCGAGTTGCTTTGGTAAGAACTGTTTTTCGAAGGCTGGGGTTGCGTAGCGAGACCACGCCCACGACTGCCGGGCTTGTTGGAGCGTGGTGTCGCTGACCTCGATCCCCGCCGACAGCTCAATGCGGCCGCCCGCGTCGAGGATCTCTCGTTTCGCGCCGTCACTCCATCCGGGGACATCCCGGTCAAAGACGAGCGATTTACTGTGCGAGAAGCTGACGGTGCGGACCGTGAGGTCGAGCCCGATCGCGAGGGGCGTGGTCGGCGCGCGGTGGGTGTCCAACAGTTCGAGGCGCACGCTGCTGGTGCGGTCGCCGCAGTCGCGCGCGAGGTACAGATCGAGGGTGAGATCCGCAGTGGCGCCCACGGGGAGTTCCGCGAGGTCGAAGATGTCGGAGTCGGGGATGTAGACGCAATTTCCGACGGCCGTCCATCTGCCTGACGTCGACACCCAGGGCAGTGTCGATCCGTTCACGATGGGGATGAGAAGTCGGACCCAATCGCCGCCGTCAAGAGCCCCGTTGCCTGCCCCCTCACCGCCCTCATCCGACGTGATCCGCGCCTTGTCGGCTTCGAGTGCCAGGCCGGCGAGGGTGTTGGACACCGTGATTTTGGACGACAGGGGGCGGGCTGCTCCGAGCGTGACTGGTGGTTGGGGAGGGAGGTCGAGCCAGACTTCGAGGACGGCGTCTTCGGCGGCACGGGAATGGAGCGCCATCAGGGCTTCGAACATCGCACTCCGCAGCTCAGTCCCTCGGGCGGTCCGGAGCTTCGCGACTTCCGTCCGAACATGCTCTCGTATGGCATTCGCGAGCGAGGGCGCCTCGATAAGCCGCTTCGGGAACCCTTCGGCTGCGAGTCGTTCTGAGAGACGCTCCATGAGGTCGGCGACCGCTGCGTCGACTGCGCGGGTCTCATCATAGGAACTCGTGGTACGCGCATCGACGAGTGAGCGATGCAGTTGACGTAGGCGTTCGACGTCAGCGCCTTCGCCCGCGATCGCCGTCGCGGAGATCAAAGGTGCAGAGAGAACACAGGCAACGATTGCGCGCAAAGTCGACTCCAGCGGGCAGACGCTACGCCAGTTGCGTCTTGACGTCAACGCTGTACGATAATGACAACTCACCTCAACTCGACCCGCCACGCCAACACTTCGAGTGCGGCAGCGCCGTCGCCTCGGCGCACGCAGGCTTGTGCGAGCGCGGCGGACGCGGGCGGGGCGGCGGTTTGGAGGCGCAGGGGCGTGGGGATCGCGCCCACCTCGACGCTGCGCTCGGTGTGCAGGATCGGCTTTCCGGATGCGTCCTTGACCGCGCGCCCCGCCGCGTCGAGCCAGCGGACGTCGAGCATGACCGGTGTCAACGGCCCCGCGAGGCGCACCGTCGCCTCGACGCTGAGCGGTGCGGCGGCCGGCACCGGCGGCATGCAGACCATCGGGCGCAGGCCAGCGGCCGCTTCGATGCGCGCGCCGCCGTCCTCGCCGGCCGTCACCGTCGGTCCCTGCGGGGGAAGCGTGAACAGCGCGCCAACGCCGTGCGTCGCGAGGGTCGCCTGAAGCGACTGCGGCAGGGTGCCAGTGAGCCTGGCCGCGGCTGCGCCCTTGGACGGCGCCGTCTCGGGGACCGGTGACGCCTCCTGCGCGTCGGGCATCGGGATCGGTCGGGCGAACCACGCCTCGGCCGGGATGTGCGAGGCTCCGAGGCTGCTTGCGCCGACCGCGACCCAGCCGTCTGCGGGGGCCGTGACCTCCAGCTTGACGCTCTCGGGCCACGCGCCGACCGGCGTGGGCAGCGCCAGCGTCTGTGCCCCTGATGCCGTCAACGGGAACGACGCCACTGCAGCGTCGTTGACGAGCAACCGCACGGTGGCGGACGCGCCGCTGCCGAGGAACGGGTAGGCGACGAGCTGTAGTTGGTCGGCGTCGACCGCCAAGCCCTTGGCGACGCGGGGGATGAAGGTCAGGACTTCGCCCGGTTGGACCCACGTGTGCCCAAAACACATGCGCCGGGCCCGGAGGTTCAACGTCCACGCCTGGCCGTCGGCGGGCACGCGCGCCACCGCCGTGCCCGCGATCCGCTGGACGACCTGCGGCAACCGACCCTCGCCGGGCGTCGGTCCCGGCCACACCTCGAGGGGGACGCAGTTGACGAAGCGGTTGTCGTCGATCGCGGCCCTCAGTCGCGCCTCGGTGAGCACATCATGCGGTGCAGGCACCGCGAACGACAGCAGCTCGGCCGCGGCCGTCTGCGGGGCCGAGACCGGGCGGCTGACCCACTCGGGTGTGGACCGGACGTCCAACCCTCCCGACACCGGTTGCAGGTCCGGCCGGTCACCGAGCCGCCCGACGAGGACGGACGGCAGTCCTTCCTTGGGTTGAAGGAGGAGCGAGCGCACGAAGACGTCGCTGCCGCCTGGTGCCGCTTTGAAGGCGACCGAGAAGGGCGGCGTCAGGTCTGCGAGGGCAACCTCGGCCATCCAGAGGTGTCCCCACCGGCTGAGTGGCACCGCGACGTCTTCGACGATCAGCTGCGGTCCCACGGGTCCGTGGGCCTTGGTCTCGACCAACAGGACCTGCAGGACAGCGT
>JBEIFN010000424.1:0-2914 GCA_040382435.1 Alphaproteobacteria bacterium | reverse complement strand
GGTGCGGTGCGGGCGATGTCGCGGAGCTGTCGCCATGCTGCCGAGGACGACGCGTACCTCAGCGTACTCGCGGGATCGGCCGCGGTGCGTCGCGGTGACGGCCTGTGCGCGGCTTGGGTCGCCTCCGGGCCTGCGCCGCTGGTTCGCCGCGCGCTGCTGGTGGATGACGCGGACGCGCCGGCGGGTCGGCTCGACGCGGTCGTGGCTGCCGCGCGGCGGGGCGAAGGCCGTGTCGTGATGGACCGCGACCGCGCGTGGGTGGTCGCTGACGGGATGGTGTTTATCTCGACAACCTGACAGGCCGGTGCTTCGGGCACCCGTGCAGGCACGGGTTACGGCGAAGCATGCGGCCATCGAGGATGTGATGAACCGGTTCTCTCGGACGAGCTTCTTCTGGTTGCTGATCGGCTTGGCCTTCGTCTACCTCATCGTCGGAGGCCCGCCGGAGGGTGCGGCCTCGCAACCGGTGACGTACGACCGCCTCGTCGCCGATGTGCAAGGTGGTACCGTCGCGGAGGTTCAGATCGACGGCCAGGACGTCCGCTGGAAGCTCGAAGGCTCCGACGAGGTGTTCCGCACGGTCGCGCCGCCCGAGGGCGCGCAGGCCGCGATGTTCTCGATGTTCGAAGAGAAGGCTGTGCCCACCAACATCGTCCGCAAGGGCGACAACTCGGTGCTGTGGTACTTGGGTGTCGTCGTGCTGCCGTTGCTGGTCACGGCGGGGTTCTTCTTCTGGTTCGTCCGCAACATCCAGGGCACCAACGGCCGGGCGATGAGCTTTGGCAAGTCGCGCGCCAAGCTTCAGTCCGAGGGCAGCAAGCGCGTGACGTTCGAGGACGTCGCGGGCGTCGACGAGGTCAAGGAAGAGACGGTCGAGATCGTCGAGTTCCTCAAGGATCCTCGCAAGTTCACGCGGCTGGGGGGGCGCATCCCCAAGGGCGTGCTCCTGATGGGGTCGCCGGGCACCGGCAAGACGCTGCTCGCGCGGGCGATGGCGGGCGAGGCGGGCGTTCCGTTCTTCAGCATCTCGGGCTCGGATTTTGTCGAGATGTTCGTCGGCGTCGGCGCGAGCCGGGTGCGCGACCTGTTCGAACAAGCCAAGAAGCAGGCCCCCTGCATCATCTTCATCGACGAGATCGACGCCGTCGGCCGTCAGCGTGGGGCGGGTCTGGGCGGCGGGCACGACGAGCGTGAGCAGACGCTCAACCAGCTCCTCGTCGAGATGGACGGGTTCGAGGGCACCGAGGGCATCATCGTCGTCGCGGCCACCAACCGCGCGGACGTGCTCGACCCTGCGCTGCTGCGTCCGGGCCGCTTCGACCGGCGCATCATGGTCCCCAACCCCGATGTGAAGGGACGGCTGAAGATCCTTGGGATTCACACACGCCGGATCCCGCTCTCCGACGACGTCGATCTCGAGATCGTCGCCAAGGGCACGCCGGGCTTCTCGGGCGCGGACCTCGAGAACTTGTGCAACGAGGGCGCGCTGCTCGCGGCTCGCAAGAACAAGAAGCAGGTCGACATGGCCGACCTGATGGACGCGCGCGAGAAGATGGTCATGGGGCCGGAGCGCCGGTCGATGGTGATGCCCGAAGCGGAGCGCCGGACGACGGCGTTCCACGAGGCCGGGCACGCGATCGTCGCGCACCTGCTCCCCAACCATGATCCTGTGCAGAAGATCACGATCATCCCGCGCGGGCGCGCGCTGGGCGTGACGTGGACGCTGCCGTCCGAAGATCGGCTCAGCATGACCCGCGACGACATGTACCAACGCCTGTCGATGATGATGGGGGGCCGCGCCGCGGAGGAGGTCGCGCTCGCGACGATGACAGGCGGCGCGAGCAACGATCTCATGAACGCCACCCGCATGGCGCGGCACATGGTCTGCAACCTCGGCATGTCGGACGCGCTCGGACCGGTCAACTGGGACGACAACGACGGGGAACCCTTCCTCGGTCGTCAGTTCGGAAGGTCCACGAACTACTCCGAAGACACCGCACGCCGCATCGATGAGGAAGTTCGACGCATTCTCGACGGTGCTTACGCGCTGGCGCGCCGGATCCTCGTCGAGAACCGGCATGTGCTCGATCTGGTCGCGGATCGTTTGCTCGAGCGCGAGTCGCTCGACCACGCGGAGTTTGCGAAGTTGGTCGACGACGCGGGTCCGACCCTGCCTGCGAACCCCGCGTTCGTCGGGTGAACGTGGCCTTTGCCACGCAGCCGCCCCGGTGGGCGGAGGGGCTGGGCTTGGCGGCGCCGCGTGGCCGTGTGGTCGGTATCGTCAACGTGACCCCTGACTCGTTCTCGGACGGGGGGCTCGCGCTCCGCGTCGAGGCGGCGGTCGCGCACGCCACGGCGCTGTGGGAGGCGGGCGCGTGCGGGCTGGATCTCGGCGGTGAGAGCACACGGCCAGGGGCCGCACCGGTCCCCGCATCGGAGGAAGCGCGGCGGGTGGTCCCCGCGATCGCGGCGGTCCGCGCCGCCATCCCGGCGGCTTGGATCTCGGTGGACACGCGCCGGGCGTCGGTGGCTGCGGCTGCGCTCGCCGCGGGGGCGGACGCCGTGAACGACGTCTCGATGGGCGCCGACCCGCAGATGGCGCAGGTCGTGGCTTCTTCGGGCGTGCCATGGGTGCTGATGCACGCGCGCGGAACGCCTGAGACGATGGACTCGCTCACCGACTACGAGAACCTCGTCGCGGACGTCGTGGCAGAGCTCGGGGTGGCGGTGGACCGCGCGGTCGCCGCGGGCGTCGAACGGTCGGCGCTGCATGTCGACGTCGGCCTGGGGTTCGCCAAGCGTGGGCGGCAGAACACGGCGTTGATCCACGCTATTCCGAAGATCCGTTCGGCGTTCGGGCTGCCGGTTTGGGTGGGCGCGAGCCGGAAGCGGTTCGTCGGAGAGCTGACGGGCG
>JBEIFN010000423.1:0-2915 GCA_040382435.1 Alphaproteobacteria bacterium | reverse complement strand
GCTTTTATGAAGTGATCACCGATGGGTTCTATGCCCGTGCGATGCGGGACCGTCTCGGGCTGGCGTCCGGCCACGTGCTGTTCGACCACATCGAGACGGCCAACGCCCTCGATCGCGCCTACTCCTTGCTTAAGAATCAGGCGATGGGTCAAGCGCTCGATCTGGTCGCGACCAACCTCGCGGTCGCCAACCCCGAGGTCAAGGCCTTCGAGTTCACGCGGCTGTTCCAGCCAGATGCGGCGTTTGAGGGTGGCGTGCGCGAGCGCGGCGTCGTGTGGGCCGTGGCCTCGGGGGCGGAGCGTCCCCGGAGCTGGGCGGGGCCCGAGCGTCCTGCCGACGCCGCCTTCGCGCGCGGCCTCGTCGAGCAGATCGCCCTCGCCGTCGGTGTGGCGTGGACGTTCGGCCCCCTGCCGGCCGACCATCCGCTCGCCGACCTCCTGCATCCGGGGCGGCGGCTCGGCGTCTTCGCCGATGGCGCGTGCGTCGGCGTTCTCGGTGAGGCGCACCCCGGCGTCGTCGCCAACTTCAAGATCAAGCGTGCCCGGCCGATCTTTCTTCAGATCGACGTCGACGCGCTCCTGACGCCCGTCGGGCGGGCGCCCTACGTCGAACCGTCGAAGCTGCAACCCGTGGCGCGGAGCGTGGCGTTCGCCGTCCCGCGTGGGGTTGCGGTCGCCGATGTCGTCGCGACGTTGCGAACGGCAGCCCCTGCTTGGCTCGAGGCTGTCGACGTCGTGGACCGCTTCGCGCTCGACGCGGAAGGGGGCGCCGCCGCTTGGACGTTGGCCCTGCGGTTCGAGAACGTCGAAGGCGGGCGGTCGGCGGACGCGGTCAACGCTGCGGTCGACGCGATGGCGGCGGCGGTCAGCGCGGCTTGGGGCGCGGCAGGCGTCGCGATGCGGGCGTGACGGTGTCCGAGGCCTGGGTTCGCGTCAGCCGCACCTGCCAGAATGCGTGCGCGTTCTGCTCGGATGCCGACGCCCTGGACGGCGCGGACGTCCCGCTCGCCGTCATCACCGCCGATTTGGACCGGGCGCGCGCGGAAGGCGCCGAGGCCGTCGTCCTGAGCGGTGGCGAACCGACGTTGAACCGTGCCCTGCTCGGTGCGATTCGGCATGCCAAGTCGCTCGGCCTGCGCGTCGCGCTCGCGACGAATGGTCGGATTCTTGCCCACGATCGGTTCGCGATCGCGTTGCGGGACGCCGGGCTTGACGAGGCGCGGGTGAGTCTGCACGCCTCGCGTCGGCGCAACCACGAGATCCTGACCGGACGTGAGGGGAGCTGGGTCGAGTCCAAGGCCGCGCTCAAGATCCTCGGACGCAACGGGATCCGCACCGTCCTGAGCATGGTCTACACGAGGGAGACGCGGGCAGAACTCCCCTATTTGATGCACATGGGGATGATGGACGGCATCCAGGAGATGTGGGTCCGCGGGATCCTGCCCCTCGGCCGCGGGGCGTCGGAGGTGTGCCGTGGGGAGCTGCAGCCGCGGCCCGCCGAGCTGGCCGAGGATCTCGACGCGCTGTGGTTCCGCGCCAAGGAAGAGAACGTCCTGCTCCGCGTCTTTCACTTCGACGACACCGCCGACATTGTCGTCCCTGCGTCACTCGAACAGCCAGCTCGAAGTGCGGATGAGGCTGCGTTGTTGTTGCTCCAGGCCCGCGTCGTGCTGCTCAGCGCGAGGCGAGGGATGCTCGCGCTCGCCGAGGACGGCACCCAACGCGCCATCACGCGCTTGGTCGGTCTGCTCGGAGGTTTAGACGCCGTCGCGCAGCGGTTCGCCGCGCTTGGGGCCCCGCTGCGCGACGTTCCGCGCTGCCTCGGCGGGATGCCCGACCGGCCCGTCGACGGAGGCACCTTTGTCGACGGCTGTTCGGGCTGCACGTGGCGGAGCGGCTGTCCCGGACTGTCGCCGCGCCTCGCGCGCCTCGCTGGGAGCGCGCCGAAGCCGCGTTAGGGCGTGGTAAGATGCGGCTGCGGAGGCGGGATGCGCGTCGGCGGCAGGGTCGTGTTCGTCGGGGTCGGGTTGGTGGCCGTCGGCTGTACATCGAAGGTCTCGGTCGAGGTCACCAATGCGCCGCCGACGGCGACGATCCTCGCGCCGTTCACGGGCGACGTACGACAACCCGGCGAGGCCTATACCCTCCGCGGCTCGGGGTCCGATCCCACCGACGAGCCCACGACGCTGGTGGCGCGCTGGTTCGTCGACGGTCAGGAGCCGTGCGCGGCGGCTGCGCCGGACGAGGCCGGGGAGACGCGCTGCGACATCGAGGTGCCCGACGCCGACGCGATGGTCGTGCTGGAGGTGACCGATCGGCAGGGCAGTACCTCTCAGGCAACGGCCACGCTTGAGGTGGCCGAGAACTCGCCGCCTTCGGCCGTGATTACGGCCCCGGACGAGGGCGCGGTGTTGCGCAGTGACGTCGACGTGCTCCTCGAGGGCGCGGTCGCCGATGCCGAGTCGCTCCCACCCGCGCTCGTCGTCACCTGGAGCAGCTCGTTGGACGGTTTGTTGGCTTCACCGACGGCCGAGGCGGGCGGTGGCGTGACCGCGACCGCGCGTCTCCGCGTCGGGCACCACATCCTGACCTTGAGCGCGATCGATCCGCGTGCTGCCGGGGCGTCCGACCGGGTGGAGGTCGATGTCGTGGCGCCGAACGTCGCGCCGAGCTGCGCGATCACCGCACCAGCGAACGGATCGGAGCTGCGCTTCGGAGAGCCCCAGCTCTGGGTCGGATCCGCCACGGACCCCGACCATCCGTCGCCGAGCCTGTCCGCGACGTGGTCGAGTGACCGCGACGGTGCCCTCGGGGTAAGCGTCCCGACCGCAGGAGGAAGCGTCACGCTGCCCGACGTCGCGTTGACGGCCGGGCTTCATGTCGTCACGCTTCAGGTGCAAGATCCAGAGGGTGCGG
>JBEIFN010000422.1:0-2919 GCA_040382435.1 Alphaproteobacteria bacterium | reverse complement strand
GACGACGACGTCGCGCGGGTACGCGCTGACCTCGAGGGTCGTGCCGAGCAGATCGACTTCGGTTTCGAGGTTGAGTTGGTCGAACGCGTCCTCGATCTGTGGCTCCACGTCGGAGATCAACTGCGTGATCTGGGCGTCGAGCGTGGGCCGGAGCTCCTGGAGGATGAACTCCACGACGTCCAAGCCCAGGAAGTCCGCGATGTCCGCGATGTCGTCGATGATGCAGGAGCCGCCTGGCGCCGAGCGCAGGTTGAGGTCTTCCTGCTCCAGCGGCGGCAGCGGGAACGCCACGTTGTTGAACGCAACATCGAGCGCGACGTTGCCGTCGGGGCCAAAGATCGGGTTGCCCCGGACGTCCTTTTGCACCGTTACGGTGACGTCGGCGGTGAGATCGATGCGGGCGTTTCGAACGTCCATCGCGCAGCGCTCGTCGATGACGTTGCCGAGCGAGATCAGCCCGAACAGCAGGTCGAGGTCGGCGGTGACGTAGATGACCGCCGGGTCGCTCGGCGTGTTGACGTCGACGTCCATCACCAGACGCACCTGCAAGGTGTCGGTGGCCGGCGTGATCTGAAGGTCGACGATGGTGGGGGCGACGTACAGGTTCTCGACGCCGAAGCTGTATTCGGCACCGACGAGCAGCAGGTCGATGTCTCCGGTTTGCTCGATCAGGGACGGGTCGATGGGGAAGGTCGGTGGCAGCAGCGTCGCGGCGATGTCCTCGAAGCTCTCGAAACCTGCCGGGGTGACGTCGAGGTAGGCCGCAGGCCAGATGTCTTGGTCGTATCGCCAGTCGATCGCGTGGGCGTCGGCCGCGAGGAGCAAGGAGGCGAGGCAGCTGGCGATGGCAGCGCGCATGGGGACCTCAGACAGGGGGAATGCGCGCATCGTAGCCGCAGAACGGCTCGGCCTCAACGAAGAATCGGCTGGTGGGCGAGCGCGGTCCATGCCGCGAGCCCGTCGACGGCGAGGCGAGGGTCCCACGCACGCCGGAACGCGGCCGCGATCGCAGCATTCGGGCGGGTGTCGGCGCCGTCGGGCGTCGGCGGCGTGACCCGCGGGAACCGGGCGGGCTGGTGGAAGTCGGGGGCGGGACCGGGGAGCGGTGCGTGCGCCAGGTACCGGCGCGCCCCGGCGGCACCGTGGATCCGGTAGGCGTTGGCGCGGTCCCAATGGGCCGGTAGCCACGGTAGGGGAATCCGTGCTTGGGCCGCCCACCATCCGTCACTCCGGCGCGTTTTGACGTCGAGCGGGAGGCCCTGCGCGCTCGGCCGTCGCACCTCGGCGAGCTGGAGCACCAAGTGGTGACCGAAGGGGCCGAGCTCGACTTCGAGGTAGGCGGGGCCTGGTCCCGCGAGGAACAGCTCGATGACCTCGTGTTCCCACAGGCCGGGCGTGGGGCCTGGGGGCGCGGACGGGGCGGGATCGCCGACGCAAGGCGCGACGGTCGTGACGACCAGAGCGTCGCGCGTCGCGGCGAGAGCGACGATGGCGGTGTCGTCGACCGGCTGGCCGTCCCAGGTGTGTTCGATCGGCAGCAGCAACATCCGCGGCTCCTTGGAGCGGGCGTCGTCAGCTGGCGCCGAGGACCCCCATCGGTAGGCGGAGGTAACGCACGCCGTTGTCGTCCGGCGGCGGCAGCTCGCCCGCCATCATGTTGACCTGCAGGGACTGAAAGATCAGCTTGGGGGGTGCGAGCGTCGCGTCGCGTGCGGTTCGGCTGGCGATGAAGCCGTCGCGCGCCGTCCCGGCGTGCAGCTGGACGTTGTGCGCCTTGCTCGCGCCGATCGTCGTCTGAAACGCCATGGCGCGACCCCCGGGCTGGTAGTCGTGGCCGACGAAGACGCGCGTCGTGTCGGGGAGCGCGTAGAGCTTGGAGATCGAGCCATACAGCTGGTCCGCGCTCCCGTTGGGGAAGTCGCACCGGCCCGTGCCTTGGTCGGGCATGAACAGGGCGTCCCCGGTGAACACGGCGTCCCCGATGCGGTAGCTCATGCACGCGGGCGTGTGGCCTGGCGTGGCGAGGGCCTCGATGGCGAGCGCGCCCGCGTGCCACACCTCGCCGTCTTGGAGCAAGTGGTCGAAGGGCCGTCCGTCGAGCGGCATGTCGTCGCGGTGGAACAGCCCCCGGAAGAAGGCCTGGACCTTGGTGATCGCCCCGCCGATCGCGACGGGCGCGCCCGTGCGCTCGCGGAGCACCGCGGCCCCGGTGAGGTGATCAGCGTGGGCGTGCGTCTCGAGGATGGCGCGAAGCGTCAGCTCATGTTCGCTGAGGAACGCGAGCACCCGGTCGACGCTTGTGGTGGAGGTGCGGACGGTCAGCGGGTCGAAATCGAGCACCGGGTCGATCACGACGGCGTCGAGCGTCGCGGCGTCCCACACGACGTAGGTCAGCGTGAAGGTCGCGGTGTCGTAAAATTCTTGGATGTGCATCCTGCCTCCCACGGCGCCTCCAGCGGCGTCATGCCTTTGGGGATGCACCTTCGATGCCTTGTTCTATGAGACACCAAGGCCGGAATCGGGCGCGCGGCGTGCACGGGGCTGCGCGCAGTTTTCGTCGCGCGCCGTCCGAGGGTTGGCGCATCCGGTTGCAGGGGAATAAGATCCGTCCAGATCGTTAGCATGCTAACCATCTCGGTCGCCCGCTCCGCAGGTCGCGCACCGTTCGTCTGCGTTCAACGTACATATCCTCATGGAGTCGCCCATGGCCGGCAACCAGAACGTCAACGCCAGCGAAGAGCAGGCACGCGAGCTCGTCGAGCAGTCCCGTCAGGCCGACTGGGAAGGGAAGGGTTTTCTCAAGAACCTGTTCCTCGGCGACTTCCGTATGGACTGGATCGACCCGTTCCCGAACAAGGGTGTGTCGGCCGAGTACCTCGAGTTCGAGAAGAAGCTCGAAGACTTCCTGAAGCACAAGGT
>JBEIFN010000421.1:0-2920 GCA_040382435.1 Alphaproteobacteria bacterium | reverse complement strand
GAGGCGGGCCCCGGCATGTGGGAGCTGTTCGAGGAGGACGTCGCGCGCATGCAAGCCGACGGCATGACGGCGTTCCGGATGAGCCTCGAGTGGTCACGCCTGTTCCCCGAGGCGGTGCCCGACGGGACGCCGGTCACCGAGATGGACGCCTTCGCAGAGCCTGCGGCCGTGGCGCGTTACCAAGCGATGTTCGCGGCCCTCCGCGCTGCCGGCATCGAGCCCGTCGTCACCGTCAACCACTACACGTTGCCGTTGTGGGTCCATGACGGCGTCGCATGCCACCTCGATCTCGCGACGTGTCCAGCGCGCGGTTGGGTCGATCCCGACATCCTCATCCCCCGCATCGCCGCGTTCGCGGGCTGGGCAGGGGCCACCTTCGGCGCTGACATCGACCGCTGGGCGACGCTCAACGAGCCGTTCGCCACCACCCTGTCGGGCTACGTCCAGCCCGGCGAGAGCCGCTCGGCTCCCCCCGGACGGCTGCTCGACGCCGCGTCCACCGTGTCCTCGGTCACCGGGCAGATCGAAGCGCACGCGGCGATGTTCGATGCCTTGCACACGCACGACGCAGCCGACGCGGACGGCGACGGCGCGGCCGCTGCGGTCGGCATCGTGATGAACATGGTCGATATCCAGCCGAAGGATCCCACGCGCGAGGCCGACGTCCTCGCCGCCGCGCACATGGACTTCATCTACCACCGCCTGTTCCTCGACGGCCTCACCACCGGCGCATGGGACGACGACCTCGACGGGAACTTCGATCGGACGCGCCCCGAGCTCGCCGACCGCCTCGACTGGATCGGGGTGAACTACTACAACCTCGTCAACGTGGTCTCGGTCGCGCCGTTCAAGCCGCTCGGAGACGCGGTCCCATTGTTCGACTTCATCCCCGAGTTCTCGTGGGACCTACACACCGAAGGGATCGCTGCCGCCGTCGCCCGTGCGGCCGAATACGACCGCCCGATCTGGGTGACCGAGAACGGCACCCCCGACGTCGTCAACGCCGAAGGGGCCCTCGACGCGCACCTCGGCCACCTGTGGGACGCGATGCAGGACGGCGCCGACGTCCGCGGCTACCTGTACTGGTCCTACGTCGACAACTACGAGTGGAACCACGGGATGGACCTTCAATTTG
Source organism: Alphaproteobacteria bacterium (assembly GCA_040382435.1). Taxonomy (GTDB): domain Bacteria; phylum Myxococcota_A; class UBA796; order UBA796; genus JBEIFN01. The sequence continues at coordinate 1,785 of JBEIFN010000421.1, read as the reverse complement.
GCCTGTACGGGCTCGATCCCACGTCCAAGGCCCGCCTCGAGCGACCGGTGATGACCCGCTACCGGACGATCATGGCGCAGGGGGGCTTGGAGTGAACGTCACCCCCTGAGAAAGCCGACCCGCCCGCTCTCCCGGTTGGCGGCGGCGGCGAGGCGGCGTTCCTCCGGCGAAGCAAAGTCCCGGTCCCAAGCGAGGACGCGCGGCGTCATCAGCGCGTGCCACAGCGGCGGGATCAGGGTGAGCAGGATCGTCGTCAAGTAGCCTTGAATCATCATCGGCGCGTTCGGGTACGGCCGAAGCAGATGGAAAGGCACCTCACCCTGAGCGTGGTGGTGGCTGTGCCGCGTGAGGTTGAACATCGACCAAGACGACACACGTCGGTTGGTGTTCCACGAATGGCGTGGTTGGACGGGTGTGTCCGGATCGCGGACGATCCCGTAGTGCTCCATGTAGTTGACGATCTCGAGCAGGGCTTTGCCCCACAGCCCGCAGGCGACGAAGAACGCCGCTCCCGCACCGCCGCCCACCGCCCAGGCGGCAGCGACCAGCGCGAGGCTCATCGCGTGCCCGCGTAGGAAGCGGTTGCGCCAGCTGAACACCGGATGACGCAGCCTGCGTAGCCGCTCCGCCTCGATCGACCAAGCGCTCCCGTTGCCGCGGAGCGTGGAGATCACGACGTGGGCGTAGACGCTGCGTCCCCGCGGCGCGGTCGCCGGATCGTGCCGGGTGGCGACGTAGCGGTGGTGTCCGTACACGTGTTCGATCGCGAACGAGGTGTCGAAGCTGAAGGCGAGCAGCCAACGGCCCACGGCCATCGACACCGGATCCCACGTCCGGTGCGTCAGCTCGTGCGCCGTGATCGTGCCGAGCAACCCGATCATCAGACCGGTCGACACGCCGAGTGCCAGGTGCTGACCCGACGTGGTCGCCGCACGCGCCGAGATCGCGTCGTAGCCTGTCCATCCCTGCACCCAGGCCCCGAGCCCGAACGCATCACCCGTCGACACATGCCAGACCGACACGAACACCGCGAACGCGAGCAGCGGGAGCGCCGACCACAACTGCCACGTCAGCAACCGAGGCGCACGGTACACGGGCGTCGTGGTGTCGTCGCCAAGCAAGGCGTCGCCCGCCACATACACGAGGATCAGCCCCAGCAACCCGATGGGAAGCGCCCTGCCGCCGACCAACGCCATCCCGATGCTGAAGGCACCGAGCAGGTGAAACAACCCGTACTTGAGGTGGTGCAGCACCTCGGCGACCGGACCCAGGGCTTGCGCGGGCAGCGCGGGCGGTCCAGGGTCAGGCTGCGCGAAGAACGCGTCGGCCTGAACGTCGGTCACGCCAAGGTCGTGCAGACGCCGACACACTTCGTCGACCATCGCGGGCGAACCACACACGACGGCCGCGGCGTTCGCGGGAACCAGCTCAGCGAGATGATCCTGCACGCGGCCCGTTCGTCCCTGCCACGACGGAGCCGCGCGCGAAAGCACGGGCACGTACACGAACCGGGCCCCCATGCGGCCTGGAGGGCCTCCAGGCGGTCGCGATCGGCGAGGTCGTCCTCGTGGGCCGCCCCATGGAGGACGACGACCTCGGGTGCGGTCGGTGCCCGCCGCAGCGTCTCGAGCAGCGCGACGACGGGCGCGATCCCGCTGCCGGTGGCGATGAACGCGCAGGCGCTCGCCGAAGACCGAGCCCGGACGTCGCCGAACGGCCCCTCGATCACGACCGCCGCGCCCAGGACGGCCGCGTCGTTCAGGCGCGTCGACAACCGCCCACCCT
>JBEIFN010000420.1:0-2929 GCA_040382435.1 Alphaproteobacteria bacterium | reverse complement strand
GGGGGGGGGAGGCGCGAACGGCGCGGGCGGGGTCGCCGGAGGCGGGGGCGCGGCCGGCGTCAGCGGCGCGGCCGCCGCGAGGCGTGCGCGGATGCGCTCACGCTCGTCGACCGAGATCGGCGCGCCCGAGAGCACGTCGTCGCCGGCGGGTTCTGCCGCGCGCGGCGTTGAAAACTGACGTTGAACGACCGGGATCGTCTTGTCATCGTCTTCCTCGGCGACCGGGGTGACCGGGCCGCCCTGGCCCATCGGCGCGCTGGTGGCGATCGCCGCCACGACGACGCGCTCGTCCTCATCGGCACCGGGCGCGGGCATCGGGATGAGCAACTTGGCGCCGCAGGTCTTGCAGGTCGCCTTGTTGATCGGCTTGGTCAGCCGGGCGTTGGGCACCTTGTACGACGACGCGCACTGGTCACAGACGATGCGCATGGAACGCTCCGAAGGGAAGTTGTCCGGTCCGTCGTACCCGCCGCGGGGCGTCCGCGTCAAGCCCAAGTCGGCGGCGGGCGTGGCGTATTCTTGACGAGCCTGTCACCGGGGACCACGTCGCCGGATCGTACGATGCAGGCTTGCGGGGGAAAACATGCGCGCTTGGTTCGGGGTCATCGTCGCTGGCGCGGCGTGCGGCGGGGGCGAGGCACAGAAGGATCTCGTGACTTTTCACGCGGACATTCGGCCTGTCGTCGAACGGAACTGCGCGACCTGTCACCGCCCGGACGGGGTGGGGCCGACCGACTTTACGGACGCCACCGACTGGGAGACGGGCGCGCCGGCTTGGGCGGCGGCGGCGGCCGCTGCGGTCCAGAGCGGTGCGATGCCGCCGTGGCAGGCGAGCGACGCGTGCCACCCGATCGAGGCCTCCTTGGCGATCACCGACGCCGAGCGTGCGGCGTTTGCGGCTTGGGCGGACGCGGAGTTTCCGCTTGGCGACCCCGCGACGTACGTCCCGCCCGAGGTCCCCGAGCGCCCGATGGCCTCGCGCAAGGAGGCCTGGGGACTGCCCGATCTCAGCCTCGCGGCGGAGCGGCCCTACCAGATCCAGACGGCGCAACCGGATGACTACCGCTGCATCGTTCTGGATCAGACCTTCGAGACCGACACCTGGGTGCGCGGGCTGGAGGTCTCGCCCGACCAGAAGCCCTACGTGCACCACCTGATCGTCTACCAGTTCGCGCCCGACCAGGTGCCCGAGCTCGAGGCGCTCGACGCGGCCGATCCCGAGCTGGGCTACGCCTGCTTCAACAACCCCGACGCCGAGACGCTCCAGGGGTGGGCGCCGGGACAGAACGGGGAGTTCTTGCCCGACGGTCTGGCGCGCTACGTGCCGGCCGGCGCCAAGTGGGTGGTGCAGATCCACTACAACACGCTCGGTCGCGATCCCGCGACGGTGCCTGCCGACCAGACCCGCGTCGACATTTGGCTCGCCGATGCGGCGCCCGCGCAGGCCGTGGTCACGATCCCCTTCCCCGATTTTGGGATTCGCCTCCCGGCGGGTGACCCCGACGTGACCGAGAAGGAGTCCTTCGATCTGTCGTGGCTGCCTTCGGAGGTGCCGATCGCCGGGGTGATGGGCCACATGCATCAGCTGGGCACCTCGATCAAGCTCGAGGCGAAGCAGGCCGACGGCAAGGCGTGCTTGCTCGACGTCCCGGACTGGGACTTCAACTGGCAGCAGACCTACTACTTCCCCGAGGACCAGTGGTTCATGGCCGGTCCGGGCACAGAGCTGGTGATGACTTGCAGCTACGACAACTCGGCGAGCAACCAGATCGTCGTCAACGGCGAGGCGCTCGAGCCCCGCGACGTCGGCTGGGGCGAGAACACGACCGACGAGATGTGCCTCACCTACATTATGGCCGTGCTCCCGACCGCTTGGCTCGGGTTCCTCTGACGGTGCGCGTCAGCGTGCGACGAGCCGCTCGACCGCCTGGCGAAACGCGACCTGGTCGACGAGGTCGCTGAGGTAGTCGAGGCGCTCACTGTCCCAGACCAGCACAGGGCTCGCCGTCCAGCTGCCGATCCACGCCTCATACAGGCGGTTGAGACGCTGCAGGTAGGCGGTCGGGATGTTCTGCTCCGAGGGGCGGCCGCGTTGCCGAATCCGGCGGCGGATCGCGCGGACCGAACAGCGCAAGTAGATCATCAAGTCGGGTGGACGCAGGCTTTTTTGCATCGCTTGGTACATCTCTTGGTACGTCGCCCAGTCGCGGTCGTTCATCTGGCCGGCGTCGTGCAGCGAGCGCGCGAAGATCTCGGCGTCCTCGTAGATCGTGCGGTCCTGAACGAGCGTTCCCGGCGTCGACTCCAACTGGCGGTGCAAGCGGTACTTGTGGGCGAGAAACCACATCTGGCTGTGAAAGCCCCACCGCGGCATGTCGGCGTAGAAGTCGTCGAGGTACGGGTTGTCGGCGAACGGCTCGAAGAACGGTTGGAACCCCCACGTCTCGTGCAGGAAGGTCACGAGCGAGGTCTTGCCGACGCCGATGTTGCCAGCGACGGCGATGAAACGGTCGGCCATGGCGGCTCCGGGTCAGGGGGTGGGCACACCGGCGCAGTTCTCCTCGCCGATGCCGTCGCAGTCAAGGTCGACCGGCGCGCAGTCGTCGGTCGCGTCGGGCCGCACGGTGGCGGCGAGATCGTTGCAGTCGCCCGGCCGCTCCACCCATCCGGGTCCGGGTGGCGCGCACGCCACGAAGGTGGTGGCCTCGTCGCCCCATCCGTCGCGGTCTCGGTCCTCGTACCAGGTGGTTGCGTCGAGCTCACTGTTGTCGACGGCGCCGTCGCAGTCGTCGTCGTCGCCGTCACACACCTCGACGGCCCCGGGGAACCGCGTCGGGTCGTCGTCGTCGCAGTCTCCGCTGGCTTGCGACCAAGCGTTGGCGGTCGGCGGCGTGCAAGCCACCGTCGAGACCGCGTCGTCGCCGTAGCG
>JBEIFN010000419.1:0-2932 GCA_040382435.1 Alphaproteobacteria bacterium | reverse complement strand
GTGTCTGCGTGGGGAGGCGTCGATGGATAGGATCGTCGAGCTGCTCCGCCGCCTCCGAGGCCGCGACGCGGACGCTGAGATCCGCGCGTTCATCGAGAACAACACCTTCCCGATCGTCTCGGGCGACACGGCCACGTTCTTCTTCTACGATGGTGAGCCGCTCGAGAGCGTCACGCTGCTCCACTGGGTGTTCGGCCTCGAGTCGAGCCTGAGTTTTACCCGTCTGGGTCAGACCAACGCCTGGTACCTGACGATGGAGCTGCCCCACGCCGGCCGCGTCGAGTACAAGCTGTTGGTGCGCCGCAACGGTCGCGACGGGTGGACGCGTGACCCGCTCAACCCGCACCGCGCGTTCGATCCGTTCGGCAGCAACAGCGTCTGCCCGATGCCCGGCTACGTCGACCCCACGTGGGTTGTCCCCGACGCGGGCGTGCGGCGCGGTCGGATCGAGACCTTTGGCCTGCCGACCGAGGTCTACGGGGGCGAACGGCCGATCGACGTCTACCTGCCCGCCGAGTACGACCCGAGCAAGGTCTACCCGCTGCTCATCGTCCACGACGGCAACGACTACCGGCGGTTCGCGGCGTTCGTCGAGGTGCTCGACAACCTGATTCACCGCCACGAGGTCGCGCCCCTCGTCGTCGCGTTCACCTCGGGCGTCGACCGCAACCGCGAGTACGGTGCCGACCCGCGCCAGCCGCGGTTCGTCGTCGAGGAGCTGCTCCCGGCGGTCGAGGCGCGCTACGCGGTGAGCCGTGAGCCGAGCGAGCGGGGCGTTTGCGGGGCGTCATTTGGCGGCGTCACGAGCCTGTTCACCGCGTGGACCTACCCTGGGGTGTTCAAGCGGCTTCTGCTTCAGTCGGGAAGCTTCGTGTTCACTGACGTCGGGCATCACGGGCGCGGGCCGCTGTGGGATCCGGTCGTCAAGTTCGTGAACCAGCTGCGCGGCGATCCGGGCCGCATCGGCGCGAAGGTCTACATGTCGTGTGGACACTTCGAGGGCCTGATCACGTACAATCGAAGCCTCGCGCCCAAGCTTCAGGCCGCTGGCCTCGAAGTCCGCTTCGTCGAGGCGGCCGACGGGCACAACTGGATCGCCTGGCGCGATCGCCTCCGGGAGGGGTTGACCTACCTGTTCCCGGGTTCTCTGTGGATGACTTACGAGTGAGGACGCAATGGCCAACCTGACGCGCAACATCGGCCTGTCGCTCGGCGCCGACCTCTGCTGGCCCGCGAGCTACGAGGCGCTGATCCGCCTGCTCGATCTCAAGATCCCGCTCGGCGAGGACGTCGTCGACTTCGCCGTGGAGCGCGTCACGGTCGAGCCGTTCGATTTGGCGTACAAGCCCAAGTACGACCTGGTCCTCGACCGCATTACGCACTGGTTCTTCACCAGCCGCGAGTGGGTCAAGAAGATCGCGCTGATGGACGGCGTCTACGTGCTCAACAACCCGTGGGGCATCCAAGCCTACGAGAAGCACACGACGTACTGCGCGATGATGCGCCTTGGGATGCCGATCCCCACGACGTGGATGATCCCGCCCAAGGAGTACCAGGACGAGGGCGACACCAAGGTCACGGTCCAGCGGTACAACCGGCTGTTCAAGCTCGGCGATGTGGGCGAGGCGGTCGGCTACCCGAGCTTCCTCAAGCCCTACGACGGGGGCGGCTGGGTCGGCGTCACCCGGGTGACCGAAGAGGCGGCCTTGCACCGCGCCTACGACAAGTCCGGCGCGCGCGTCCAGCACCTGCAGGCCGGCGTCAAGGACTGGGACATGTTCGTCCGCGCGATCGGCGTCGGGCCGCAGGTCAACTTGGTTCGCTACAACCCCGACGCGCCGCTGCATGACCGCTACACGACCGACACGGGTTTTCTCACCGACGCCGAAGCCACCACGCTCCGTCGGATCTGTCGGACGATCAACGCGTTCTTCGCGTGGGACTTCAACTCCTGCGAGTCGCTCCGCTCGGGCGGGGTGTTTCACCCGATCGATTTTGCGAACGCCTGCCCCGACAGCCAAGTGACGAGCTTGCACTTCCACTTCCCATGGCTCGTCAAGGCGCTGCTCCGCTGGACGGTGTTCTGCGCGGCCACCAAGCGCAAGCCCCGCCTCGTCCCCGATTGGGATCGGTTCTTCGCGGTGGCCGACGACGCGACCCTGTCGTTCGAGGACAAGCTCGCCGCCTACGATGCGATCGCGAACGAGATGTTCGACGCCGACCGTTTCGAGGCGTTCTGTGCCGAGCACCTGGCGCACCTCGACGAGGTGGCTTGGACGTTCTTCGGCACCGACGCGTTCAAGGAGATCGTGCGGAGCAAGGTCGCGGCGCTCTACCCCAAGCACGAGATCGACCTGTTCACCGACCACTTCTTCGACCAAGTGCAGAAGTGGCGTGCCTACGACGCGGCGCAACGCGGCGTGGCGGGCTGACGGATCGCGCGGCGCGGGATCGTGCGCGTCGGGGCCGGCTCGGATAACGGGCGGCGCCAGCGCGCAACCTAGCCGGCGCGCCGAGGAGATCCCATGGCCATCGAGCGTACCCTCTCCATCATCAAGCCCGACGCGACCCGCAAGAACCTCATCGGCCCGATCGTCGCCCGCTTCGAGTCCGAAGGCCTGCGCATCGCCGGGATCCGCAAGGTCTGGCTCAGCCGCCAAGAGGCCGAGGGCTTCTACGCGGTGCACGCCGCGCGTCCGTTCTTCGGCGAGCTGTGCGACTTCATGACCAGCGGCCCGTGCGTCGTGATCTGCCTTCAGGGCGAGAACGCCGTCGCGAAGAACCGCGAGATCATGGGCGCGACCAACCCGGCGCAGGCCGCCGAGGGCACGCTCCGCAAGCTCTACGCCGACAGCATCGGTGAGAACGCCGTGCACGGCTCCGACAGCGTCGAGAACGCCGCCATCGAGGTCGGCTACTTCTTCCGCGGTAC
>JBEIFN010000418.1:0-2932 GCA_040382435.1 Alphaproteobacteria bacterium | reverse complement strand
GTTCTCGCCTTCGAGCGCCTTGCGCCGCAGCTCGTACACACCCTTGCGCTGGTAGTTCATGACGTCGTCGTACTCGATGACGTTCTTGCGAAGCCCGAAGTTGTAGGCTTCGACCTTCTTCTGCGCGCTCTCGATCGACGAGTTGATCCAGTTGTGCTCGATCGCCTCGTCGTCGCGCAACCCCATGCGCTCCATCCACACCGCCAGCTTGTCCGACCCGAAGATCTTGAGCAGGTGGTCGTCGAGCGCGAGGAAGAACTTGGAAGCGCCTGGGTCACCTTGGCGTCCCGCGCGTCCACGCAGCTGGTTGTCGACGCGGCGCGACTCGTGACGCTCGGTCCCGAGGATGAACAAGCCACCCACGGCCTTGACCCGCTCGGACTCGTCCGAGCATGCGGTGGTCAGCTCGGCGAGACGCTCGCCCCACACCTCGGGCTGCTCGTGCGCGGCCAAACGGGCGCGCCAAGCGGCGACCGTCGCGGTGTAGGCTTCGGGGTTCTCTTGGCTGTCGACCTCGCGATCCGCGAGCTCGGCGATCACGATCTCTTCGGGGTTGCCGCCGAGCTTGATGTCGGTGCCGCGGCCCGCCATGTTGGTCGAGATGGTGACGGCACCCAGCTTTCCAGCCTGGGCGACGATGTGGGCCTCGCGCGCATGGTTCTTGGCGTTGAGCACCTCGTGCGGGATCTGCGCCCGTTCGAGCAGGTTGCTCACGATCATGCTCTTGTCGACCGAGGTGGTGCCGACGAGGACAGGCTGGCCCCGCCCGTGCGCCGCGCGGATCTCTTCGAGCACCGCGTTGTACTTGCCCATCTGGTTCTTGTAGACGACGTCGGAGTGGTCGAGGCGGGCGATCGGACGGTTCGTCGGGATGACCACGACCGGGAGCTTGTAGATGCTGAAGAACTCGGCGGCCTCGGTGAACGCCGTCCCCGTCATGCCGGCGAGCTTGCCGTACATCCGGTAGTAGTTCTGGTAGGTGACCGTGGCGTAGGTCTGGTTTTCGGGCTCGATCTTGACCTTTTCTTTGGCTTCGACCGCCTGGTGCAGACCGTCGGACCACCGCCGGCCGTGCATCAGCCGCCCGGTGAACTCGTCGACGATGATCACTTCGCCGCTCTTGACGACGTAGTCGCGGTCGCGCTTGAACAGATGGTGCGCCTTGAGCGACTGCATTGTGTGATGGAGCAGCTCGAGGTTCTGGGGATCGTAGAGGTTGTCGCAGTTCAAACGCGCTTCGAGGCGCGCGATGCCCTCTTCGGTCAGCGCGACGCTGCGCGACTTCTCTTCGAGCGTAAAATCGATGTCCTTCTGGAGCGTGGGCACCACGGCGTCGACGACGGTGTACAGCTCGAGCCCGATCTGCGCCGGACCGCTGATGATCAGCGGCGTGCGCGCCTCGTCGATCAGGATGCTGTCGACCTCGTCGATGATCGCGAACGGGTGTCCGCGTTGGACGTAGTCTTCCTTGCGGAACTTCATGTTGTCGCGGAGGTAATCGAACCCGAACTCGTTGTTCGTGCCGTACGTGATGTCGGCGGCGTATGCGGCGCGCTTGCGCTCGGTGCTGCCGAGCCCGCGGTCGCCGCTGAGCACGGTTCCGACCGTCATCCCGAGACGCTCGTAGATCGGACGCATCCAGTTGGCGTCGCGCTCGGCGAGGTAGTCGTTGACCGTGACGACGTGCACGCCCTTCCCGGCGAGGGCGTTGAGGTAGACGGGCGACGTGCCGACGAGGGTCTTGCCCTCGCCCGTGCGCATCTCGGCGATCTTGCCGCCGTGAATCACCATGCCGCCGATCAGCTGGCAGTCGTAATGACGCATGCCCATCACGCGACGGCTGGTCTCGCGGACCGTGGCGAACGCCTCGAACAGCACGTCGTCGAGCGTCGCGCCCTGATCGAGCTTGGTGCGGAACTCCGCCGTCTTGGCCGCGAGCTGCTCGTCCGAGAGCTCACGCCACCGCGGCTCTAGGTCGTTGATCCGCTGGACCATCGGTTGCAGCTTACGAATTTCGCGATCGTTCGCGTCCCCGAAGACGCCCTTGACCAGCTTGTTCATCCACTCGAACATGGGCGCTCCCACGGCCGCGCCGAACTAGCCGGTCCGGACGGTCGGGTCCACCTTGTCACGCTGGACGAAACGGCAAGGGCGCGGCCTTCCCTCCGCGAGTGCTCACGGCCGCGGGAGGCGCTGGAGGTACTTCATCGGGTCGTGCGCGGTGCCGTCGATCCGAAGCTCGAAGTGGCAATGGGGGCCGGTGCTCCGCCCGGTGCTGCCCATCTTGGCGATGAGCTGACCCGCACGGACCGTGTCGCCCGTCGCGACCACGAAGGCGCTGTTGTGACCATACCGGGTCGTGATCCCGAACCCGTGATCGATCTCGACGAGGTTGCCGTAGCCACTCGACCATTCGGCGCGCAGGACGCGGCCCGACGCGGCCGCGTAGATCGGCGTGCCGGTCGGAGCCGCGACGTCGACGCCCGCGTGGAAACGCGAGGTGCCGCGGAACGGATCGGAGCGCCAGCCGAACCCCGAGGTGAGATCGCCCGGCGCCGGCCACGACTGCGGGAGCGCGCCCGCGATCCCGCGCAAGCCCTGAAGTTCGGCCATCAGCTTGTCGACCTCGGGCTGCCCGCGCTGGTACCGGTCTTGCAAGTCGGCGATCCGCAGCCGCAGCGCTTCGGCGAAATCGGTCGCGGGCGCGAAGTCCTCCGCGTCGTGCGCGTCCATCGCCGCCTCACCCTCGGCGTCGAGCGCGTCGAGCTCCGGCCCTCCTTGCGAGCCCTTCGGACCGACATACGCCCGCAGGGTCGCGTCCTGCGTGCCCAGATCGAACATCAGCCCCTCGAGCGCGGCCGCCTCCGACGCCAGCTCCGCGAAGTCGGAACGCAGGCTGACGTTCTCGGCGACGACCGCCTCGATGCCGGCG
>JBEIFN010000417.1:0-2936 GCA_040382435.1 Alphaproteobacteria bacterium | reverse complement strand
TCCCCGCGGTCACCGCGCTCCTCCTTTGGCGACGCGGCCTCCCAGACGCCGCACGCTGGGTGGCGCTGTGGCTGACCTTCGAGCCGATCGCCGTGCGCATCGGCGCCACCGAGTCCTACCTCGTCGCCGGCAGCCTCGCGGCGTTGCTCGCGGCAGCGCGTCCGACGGGGCCCGCGGGCGACGTCTGGGTCGCGGTGCTGGCGGGCTTTGCCGCGCGACTTCACCCCACGGCCTGGCCGTTGATGGCGCTCGCGCCCGCGTTCTCACCCCCAGGAACACGGCTTCGGACGACCGTTGCGGCGCTGCTGGGCGCCGTCCTGTGCAGCGGCGTCGTGGTGGCCGGGGTGCTGCGCTCCGTGCTCGACGGGCGACTGGCGAGTCCGGCCTCGCCGCCGCAGCTCGTTCCCGCGGTCGCCGCGTTGCTGCTGACGGTCCTGCTCGGGTGGCGGGCGCGCGCTTGGCTCGGCACCGGCGCCGCTGCGCTCGCTTGGGCGGCCCTCCGCGGCGGCTACGGGCAGTCCCCACTGTGGCAAGCTGCCTTCGATGCCGCTTGGTTCCCGTGGATGGGGATCGGCGCGGGCGTTCTCGTCGCGCGCGGCCCGTGGCCCCGATGGACCGGCGGTGCCCTGGCCTTGGCGCTGCTCGCGCGCGGTGCGACGGTGTGGCGCATGACCACGACGGACGAGGCCGAACACGACTGGTCGCGCGCCGTCGTGGGCGCGCTTCCCGCCGATTGCGCCGTCGCCTGGGTGGCGCGCGCCGACGAGGTCACGACCACGTTCCTGCCGGTGTACGCGCCCCGCGCCGCCATCGCCGTCGACGCGCGAGGCGCGTTCGATCCGACCTCGCTCCCTGACGGCTGCGTGGCGTACATCCACGCGAGCGCCTGCGCGACCGCCGCTGGGCTCCAACGCTGCGCCAAGGTCGAACGCGCGCTCGGTCTCGACGCCGCGACAGCGCGCGACCCGGCCTCGCTCCCCGCCGTCCCCTCCCATCAGGACGTCGTCTACGCAACGCCCACCGTCGACGTGTGGTGGACCGTCGTGCGCTGACGACGTCGCGTCACCCGTGTCGGACCACGTGCGCCGTCCAAGCAGGGCGCTCCACCTCGGCGACCTCGGCAGGCCAGCCGATCCACAGCAGCGCCGTCGCGGCCTCGTCGTCCGCGAGCCCGAGCACCTCACGCGTCGCAGCGGCGCGGACGAGGCCCCCCGTGCCCCACTTGCAGCCCACGCCGTCGGCCCACAGCGAGAGCTGAAGGTTCTGGACCGCTGCCGCCACCGCCGCCGCATCCTCCACGGCGACCTCCGGCCGGGCGTCGATGCGCTGAACCACCATCACCATCGCGGCCGGCGTCCGGAACTGACGCGTGATGGCCTCGACCGGTCCGTCGTCGAGTGGACCCTTCCGACGCTTCTCGTCCAGCAGAACAGGAAGCAGCGCCTCACGGGCGCGCGACCCGAGGACATGAAAGCGCCACGGCCACGTCCGCCGATGGCACGGCGCGAAGTGGGCGGCCTCCAGCGCGCGGTCCAGCACCTCGTCGGGCACGGGTCCGGCGAGGAAGCGGTGCGTCGTGCGGCGAGCGCGAAGGGCCGCGTGGGTGTCCATGAGAACTCCAGGTCTTGGCGCTGCCTTCCTTGCTCGCGTAGCCCTTCGACGGCAAGGTAAACGCGCGGAGGGGTCGATGCTCGCTTGGTGCTGCGACGACGCGGATCAGACAAGGGCGCTCGGTGCGGCGCTCGGCCGTGCAGCGCGCGCCGGTGACGCCCTCGCGCTCCACGGCGGCTTGGGCGCCGGAAAGACCACCTTCACCCAAGGTCTCGCAGCAGGCCTCGGCATCTCGGGGCCGATCCCCTCCCCAACCTACGCCATCGTGCACGTCCATCCTGGCCCCACCCCGCTGTGGCATGCCGACCTATACCGGGTCGATGCGGCCGAAGACCTCGCCCCGCTCGCGCTCGAAGAGGCGGCCGACGCGGGCGCGGTGCTCGTCGTGGAGTGGGCCGAGCGGTTCCCGCAGGCGCTCCCCGCCGACCACCTCGCCGCCCAGCTCGAACCCACCCTTCAAGGTGGCCGGCAGCTCCGGTTCACCGCACACGGGCCTGCAGCCGAGGCATGGCTCGGACGCCTCACCCATGGTCGCTGAGGCCATCGACCGCCCGCTCGCCGCGCTGTTCCTCGGTTTGGCGAGCGTGCTGCTCGCCTCACCGCACCTCCACGCGGCGCCGCCGGCTGGTCTGCTCGTCGAGGTCCGCGGGACGGTCGGCATCCCGGGCTGGCATCGCGTCGATCCGCCCACGCTGTGGGCTGCGCTCGAGGCCGCCCATGCGGACGCCGACGACGTGACCGACCAGGCCCTCCAGCTCGGAGACGCCGTCGTCGTCGGCCCGACAGGCCCCACGGTCACGCGCGTCGGCCAGCCGTTGCTGCTGGGGCGGCCGTTGTCCGTCCTCGACGACCCGGCCGAGGCGTTCGCCGACCTGCCAGGCGTCGGCGACGACGACGTCGCGCGCCTCGGGCGGCCAGGCAGCGACGCCCGTCGCACGCCACCAGGTCGGATCGCTCGGTGGTCCGAGCGCGCCCCACGCGCCGTCGTGGCGGCTCCCCCCCAAGGTCATCAACGTCAACCTCGACACCGCCGAAGCCCTCGAAGCGCTGCCGGGCGTCGGCCCGGCGCTCGCCGCGCGCATCGTCGCGTACCGCCAAGCCCACGGTCCCTTCCGCGAGGTGGCCGATCTCGACGCCGTCTCTGGGATCGGACCGGCAACTTTGGCACGCATCACACCGTTGGCGACCGTGACCGCGCGCTGACGGCCTCAGCCGCCTTCGCGTGTCGCGCCCCGCGACATCAGCAGGCTCACCGCGTCCACAGGCGGCAGTCCCTGCGACATCGCCACGAGCGCGGACGTCAGCGGCAGCTCCACGCCCACCAG
>JBEIFN010000416.1:0-2937 GCA_040382435.1 Alphaproteobacteria bacterium | reverse complement strand
TGGTTCGTCCGCGACGAGCTCGACGAGCCCGTCGAGGCGTGGGGCCTTCGGTCCTACGAACACGGTGGCCTCGAGCCGTTCGATGGTCAGCCCGTGTGGTTGCGCGGTCTCGCTGTCGTCGGCGTCATCGGACTCGCGGTCGGCGCGGTGGACCTCGGACCGCTGCTCTGGGACCGCGTCGAGGCCGTCGCCGTGGCGGCGTTCGATCTGCCGGTGTGTGGGGACGGCGTCGTCGAGGCGCGTGAGGCGTGCGATGACGGCAACGAGGTCGGCTCCGACGCCTGCACAGCCAACTGCGAGCCCAACGCGGTGTTTGCTGGCGGCGCTCGCCCGGGCGGGGGCGCTTGGGAGATGGGTAGCGAGGTCGCGTGCGACAGCCACGAAGATCTCTGCCCGCTCGAAACCCCGGCGACACCGGTTCTGCTGGGTCCGTTCTGGGTGATGCGCAACGAGGTCACGGTCGAGGCGCTCCGTGCCTGGGCGCCCGCGGCGGGGGTCACGGTGCCTGACGCCTACGCGCTCGGGGCGGAGGTCGACCCCCGTCTCCCCGCGGCGATGCTCGACTTTGACGAGGCGCGTGCCATCTGCCTCGCGATGGGCGGCGATCTGCCGAGCGAGGCGCAGTGGGAATACGTCGCGCGCCAACATGGGCAGGACGTCGCGTACCCGTGGGGAGACGACGCGCCGAGCTGCGGCCTCGCCGTGCTCGGGGAGCACAGCTGCAGCAAGGGCCACGCGTCCGCCGTCTGCAGTCGCCCGGCCGGCAACACCCCGTCGGGTGTCTGCGATCTCGCGGGCAACGTCTTCGAGTGGGTCGGCTGGTCGTTCATCGACGCCGGGTTTGACCCCACGGGTGAGCTGCCGAGCTACCCGGGCCGTCGTGCGACGGCGCCGGGGCAGGACAAGTACTACTGGGACGCCGAGGGGCCGGTCGGTCTCGACCTGCCGATTCAAGGGCTGCGAGGCGGCGGCCATTGGCACACGCTGCCGTTCTTTCACCGCAGCCGCGCGCGCTTCGCGATCGATCGCAAGGCGCGAGAGGCCAACATCGGGTTCCGATGCGTTTTCCCCACATCGGCCTTCGTCGATCGCGTGCCCTGAGTCGGCTGGCCGCTACTTCGCGGCGAGGACGTCGTCATCGGGACCGAACACGCGCTCGCCGTGCTGGCTCCGGTCGAGTCCGACGCGCTCGGCTTCGAGTCCAACGCGCAGCGGCAGGATGCGGTCGACGATCGCGTAGATGGCCGCGCTGACGACGAACACCGCGACGGTGACCGCGCCCAGCGCGATCACGTGGCGGATGAACAGATCGGAGCCGCCGTACAGCAGGCCGTCCGCGCCGGCGGGGTTGATCGTCTTGGACGAGAACACGCCGGTCAGGAGCATCCCGACCATGCCGCCCGCGCCGTGGCACGGGAAGACGTCGAGCGTGTCGTCCAGCCGGGTCCGATTCTTGAGGTGGACGAGGAAGAACGACACGCCGCTCGCGAAGGCCCCGATGAACAAGCTGGCGCCGAGGGTGACGAAGCCTGCCGCCGGCGTGATCGCCACCAAGCCGACCACCGCGCCGATGCAAGCGCCCATCGCGCTCGGCTTTCCGCCCGAGAGCGATTCAAGCACCAGCCAAGCGACCATCGCCGCCGCGCTCGCCGTGTTGGTCGTGAGGAAGGCCTGGACGGCGGTTCCGTTTGCGCCAAGAGAAGAACCGGCGTTGAATCCGAACCATCCAAACCACAACATCCCGGTACCGAGCAGCACGTAGGGGATGTGCGCGGGCTCGTGCGTGTGTCCCGGCTGGTGCGCATCGCGCGGCCCGAGCCACCAAGCGCCTGCGAGCGCGGCGAGGCCGGCCGACATGTGGACGACGGTTCCACCGGCGAAGTCGAGGATCCCCGCCTTGCGGAGCAGTCCGTCCGGGTGCCAGGTCATGTGCGCGAGCGGCGCGTAGACGAACACCGAGAACAGCACGATGAAAAGGATGTAGGCGGAGAACCGTACCCGTTCGGCGAAGGAGCCCGTCACGAGGGCGGGGGTGATGATCGCGAACTTGAGCTGAAACAGCGCGAACAGCGCCAACGGGATGGTGGGCGACAGCGCCTCGCTCGAACCGCCTCCGACCCCGGCCAGGAACAGGAAGGTGCGTGGATCGCCGATGATGCCGCCGACCGAGTCGCCGAACGCGAGCGAAAAGCCGACGGTGACCCAGAGCAGGCTCACGACGCCCATCGCGACGTAGCTCTGCAGCATGGTCGACAGGACGTTCTTGCGGCGCACCATGCCGCCGTAGAAGAACGACAGCCCGGGCGTCATCAGCAGCACGAGCGCGGAGGCCGTCAGCATCCACGCCGTGTCGCCGGGGTCGATGGAACCGCCGGCGGCGACCTCAGGGGGCATGAGCGCGCCCACGAGGGCGGCGACGGTCAGCGCGAGGGCGGCGGCAAGGGCGGGCGGTCGCATGGGGTCCTCCGAGTCGACTCACGGTTGGTACACGGTGCGACCCGTGTTCGTCAAATCGTACAACGTCGAATGACGATATGGTGCCGGTCCTTTGGCGCGAAGACCACCATTCGGAGGATTCTTGCGGTCGTCATGGCGAAAGGGTAGAGACGGCAAGGAGCAGCGATGGACGACAGGGGTTTGGTCGAGACCCTCGTAAAGGCGCGGCTCGGTGACGCCGAAGCTGCTGCGGGCGTGCAGGCTTGGCTTCTCGCGCGGCTCGCGACGCCGCTGCGGGATGGCCTGGATCCGCAGGGTTGGGTCGTGCCTGTTGCCCAACGCGACGATGTCGCGCGTGACGTGTGGCGGTCGCTGCTCGCGGCACAGTTTGGGGCGATCGGGCTTGCGATCGACGATGCGTATGTCGCCGTGGGGAGCGCCGACGCCCCAGCGATGGTGGCGCGCTTGCACGCGGCCGCGCCCGATGCTGCCCGGGGTGCG
>JBEIFN010000415.1:0-2940 GCA_040382435.1 Alphaproteobacteria bacterium | reverse complement strand
GATCGTGTTCGCGATCCCGCTCGCCGCCATCAGGAGGATCGCGCCCACCAAGAACCCGAGCGCCTTCTGGCGGATCGCCTGCAGACGCATCATGTCGGTCGTTTCGTCCCCCCATGACCGAACATCCGCCACGCCAGCCCAGCGGTCCGCCAGCGCGTCGCGGGTCGCATCGGCCCCGCCGCGGCTGTCCAGCCGGATCGCGACGTGGCTGACCTTGCCTTCGGCGGCGAGCAGCGCGTCGGCCTCGGCGAGCGGAACGAACACGCCGAACCCGTCAAACCAGGCGTTGCCCGTCGAGACGACCCCCGCAACGGGGAACGAGACGGCGTTCATCGCGCCCGGATGCGTGCGCCCCTGCAGGATGACCTCGTCGCCAACACGGACATCGAGCAAGCGCGCAACGCCGCGGCTCACAACCACACCGTCGAGCGAGCCGTCGACCTTCCAGTCCTTGCGCGGGAACACCGCGGCGTCTTCGGGGCCGACACCGATCGCACGCACGCGTAGGCTCTCTCCGCGCACGATGGCCGTCGGCGAGAACAACAAGCGACCCGTCCATGCTTCGGCCCGATCCGTCAGCCAAGCCCGGTCTTCGTCCGAGACCGAGAGCAGCGTATCCACCGGGTGGTTCGCCTGCGTCGTCGGGTAGCCAGCCGGACGCGCGACCACGTGCCCCGAGACCATGTCGATCTGCGACCGCAGCAGGTTCTCGGTCATGCCGCCGAGGAAGCCCTGCCCGATCAGCAGCGAGGCGACGCCGAGCACGATGGCGAGCAACGAGAGCACGCTCCGCCAGCGATGGCGCGTCAGGTTGCGCGCCGCGAGGTGCAGGATCACCCGACCTCCTCGTCGCCCACGACCTGTCCGTCCCGTAGGCGCACGATCCGACGCACGCGCTCGAGCACGGTGGCGTCGTGCGTACTCACGAGCAGCGTCGTGCCGCGGGTCGCGTTGAGGTCGCGGAGCAGGTCGAGGACCGCCGCGCCGTTCTTGCTGTCGAGGTTGGCCGTGGGCTCGTCAGCAATGACCAGCGCAGGTTCCTTGACGAGCGCGCGCGCGATCGCGACGCGCTGCTGCTGGCCGCCCGAGAGCTGCGACGGGAGCCGGTCGCCCAACCCGCCCAGCCCAACGGCGGCGAGCATCGCCTCGACGCGATCCTTGGCGTCGGGGAACGGACGTCCCGACAGCTGCAGCGCCAGCGCGACGTTCTCCGCCGCAGACAAGACGGGGATGAGGTTGAAGCTCTGAAAGATAAACCCGATCGAGCGGGCGCGCAGCGCGGCGAGGCCACTCTCGCTCAAGCTGGCCAGCGACTGACCCTCGATCAGCACCTCTCCCGAGGTCGGCACATCCAACGCCCCGAACATGTTGAGCAGCGTGGTCTTGCCCGAACCCGACGGCCCCGCGAGCGCGGCAAAGCTCCCGGGCGGAAACCCGACCGAGACCCCGCCGAGCGCGGCGACCTCACCGGCACCTTGACCGTACCGCTTCTCGACCCCGCGTGCTTCGGCGACGTACAAGGCAGCCTCCCCTGCTCGGCGTTAGCGCATCCAACCGCAGTGCGCCGCGCTCACAAACGTTTCCAAGCGGTTGCCGGCATCGAGGGGGACGTCGGTGGCCGATCCGCCGCAAGCACGTACAAGGCCCGGCGGTTGGCCGCTTCGTCGACCTCGTCGCCCGTCGGCACCGCGAGCGCGCGCTCTCCAAAACCCTGGTAGTACAGCTCGCCGCCAAAGCCGCGGCTGCGGAACCACTGCGCCAACGCGCGCGCACGCCGATCGCTGAGCGATTGGTTGGTCGAAGCGGCACCGACGGTGTCGGTGTAGCCGGCGACGTAGAGCTTGACGGGCACCTGCCGACCGTACTTTTGAACGGCCGCTGCGACCGCACCCCACGCAGCCTCGAGCTTGCCGACCTCGGTGGCGGGGATGACGTCGCTCCCCGACGGGAAGATGACGTCCTCATGCGGGATCTCGAGGAACCAGGGCAGCAGTTCGAGCGTCGACACGAACCCGGCGGCGTCGCGCGCGGTGACCACCACCTTGACCACCTCTCCAAAGGACGCGCCCCAGCGAAACAGCGGCTCCGAAGGACGAGACAGGTCCGCGTCCACCTCGACCGTCGGCACGCCGCCGGGGCCTTCCACCCGCGCCGAAGCCAACGACAGGCCGCGACTCGCCGAGACGGTCAGCGTGCCCGCGTCGAAGTCAAAACGCTCGAGCGAGCTCGTGAGCGTGATGATGCCCAGGCTCGCGACGTCGATCCGCACGTCGATCCCCCCCGACATCCCGTCCGAGGCCTCGACCGCCAGCGCGCCCTCGCAGGTCGTGATGCCCTCCGGCACCCCCACCAACTCCACCGTCGCCCGACGCCCACCCACGAGGGTCAGCGTCCGGTTCCACGACAACCCCGCACACTGCAGCGTGAGCACGGCCGTGGCGCCCACATCGCTCTGCACCCACAACAACGGCCAGCCTTGGCCGCGCAAGGCCGTCGACTCGCTGCCCCAGGCGATCTCGGCGGCGTCAGCGACGCTCGCCCCGAGCGCGCAAGCCACCACCGCGAGCGACCGCCAAGAAGGCGTCCGCGAGCTGGGCCGCGGCGTGCGGTGCGTGACGGAAGAACAAGGAGGGTTCGACGATTTCGAGTTCATTGAGCACCCATTCGCCAGAAGCGAGCGCGAGGGCATCGACGCGCCCGTAGAGCAGGCGACGCCCGAGACGCTCCTCGGCCGCCGCCCAAGCCGCCTCGGTGAGGCGACGTAACGGCTCAGACACCACCAACGGGGCGTCGGTTCCCCCGTGATCGTCCTGGACCCGATAATCGCCGGGAACCGGCCGTTTGACGACGCCGTGCGTGATCTGCCCGTCGATGACGATCGCCGAGATTTCACCCTGCGTCTCGACCGACCCGAGGTAGGGCTGCAAGATCATCGTCTCG
>JBEIFN010000414.1:0-2943 GCA_040382435.1 Alphaproteobacteria bacterium | reverse complement strand
GGCAACATCGTCGAGGCCCTGATCGAAGCCGGTGCCACGGTCTCCTGCGCCGACCGCTCCGGCCAGACCCCGCTCGACTGGGCGGTCTTTGACGGCCACGACGGCGTCACCCGCTCCTTGCTCGCTCACGGCGCCAACCTCGCTCAGCGCGACCGCACGGGCAGCAGCGCGCTCCATTGGGCATCGTCGCGCGGTCACTTCGCCTGCGTC
Organism: Alphaproteobacteria bacterium; assembly: GCA_040382435.1. GTDB lineage: Bacteria > Myxococcota_A > UBA796 > UBA796 > JBEIFN01. Next base: position 2,733 of record JBEIFN010000414.1, on the reverse strand, counting down.
CAGATCCTGATCGAGGCAGGCGCCGACGTCTCGGCCGCCGAAAACGATGGAATGACGCCGCTGTTCTGGGCGTGCGAGCACGGCCACCCCGACATCGTCGAAGCGCTGATCGCCGCCGGGGCCGACGTCACCCACACGATCAAGCAGGGAATGACGCCACTACACCTCGCGGCTGAGTTCGGTCACCTCGAAGTCGCCCAACGGTTGGCGAGCGCCGGGGCGGACGTCAACGCCGCCGAGATCGACAGCGCGATGCAGCCGATCCACTGGGCGAGCGAGTACGGCCACACCGAGCTCGTCGCATGGTTGCTCGCGCAGGGCGCGGCCGCCGACAACGCCGACACCTCGGGCCGGACCCCACTTCACTGGTCGGCCGAATACGGCAACACCGCGATCGCTGAGCTGCTTCTGGACGCAGGCGCGCAGATCGACGCCCTGACCGCGGCCGGGAGCACCGCCCTCGATCTGGCGGTCACGTGGCAGCACGCCAAAACGGCGACGTTCCTGCGCGAGCGCGGCGGCCACCGCGCCAGCGATCTCGTGACGGCGAACCTCGAAGACCCGACCGCGCTCGAGCTGTGAAGCCGACGCGCACCAGGGCGACTGTCCCGTGAGCCCACCACGCGCACAGCTGTTCGAGGCCAACGCTGGGTTCTCGGCCAGCTTCGAACCGCTCACACCGCCGCGTCCCTCGGCCGACGTCATCGCCGAGGGCTTGGCGTCGGCCCCCTCCGGCGCTTGGGTCACCCTAGACGGCCCCGAGCCGCTGGCGCACCCCGATGTCCTCGACATCGTGGGGGAGATCGCCGCCGCAGGTCGACGCGTGCGGCTGGTGAGCAACGGGTGGCGCTTGCACGAGCCATCGGCCCTCGAGCGGCTCCGCGACGCCGGCGTCGCCCAACTCATCCTGACGTGGTGGGGCGGCGATCCCGCGACGCACGACGCCGCGGACGGACGCGAGGGCGCCTTCGAGCGGTTGCAGGACGTCTTGGACCGCGCCGGTCGGATGGCGCGCCTGCTCGCGATCGCACGCTACGTCCTGACGCCGGCGTCGCTGCCGAGCCTCGGCGCGTGGGTCGCAACGATCCGCAACCACGCGGCACGGCTCGACCTCCTGCCTCTCTCGGCATTGGACCGTGATCCCGCACGACTCGCGGCGCACCGCCTGCCGCGAAGGGCGCTACAGAGCGCCCTCCAGGGCGCGTGGGAAGCCAGCCGCGTCGTCCACCTCAAGTTGAGCGCGACGGGGCTGGGTTCGTGGCCGCCGCTCCCCGTGCCCACCGAAGCCCCCGTGCAACCTGCCGACGGGACATTGCTCGACCTTCTCCGGGCGGGCGTCGCGATGCCCTCCGTCGGCAACGGAACGTGGGCGACGCCCGCGGGTGCCGATGTCGACGGCGTCTGGCGCGCAGCCGAAGCAGCGGGCAGCCTCGCAGATCTCGGCCTGGAGCTCGCGGCGTGGGGTGCCCCGGCGCTCGATCTGCCCACCTCGCTCGGCGGATGGGACCTCGATGTGGCGCCGGGCGCGCCGCCGGATGCCGTGCCGTTGCGCCGCGAAGGCGGCCTCCCTGTCCGACTCGCGCGCACCTTTGCACCGGTCGACGCGTCACCGCTCCCGTCGTCCGTCGGTTTGCCACGGGGATCGAAGGTCGCCGTCGTCGTCGGCGAGAGCACCGACAACATCTCGGCGCTCTCGACGTTTCCGGCGTTGGTCGAGGCCTTGCGTGACGCCGAGATCGACGCCCGGCTCGTCTCGTTGTGGCACGACGGGTCCAACCCCTGGGCGTGCAAGACCGCGCCTTCGTCCGTCACCTGGCTGGGCGCTGGGGACCGTCTCGAAGCGCCGGTGGCCGCGGTCCAGGCACTCGCGCACCTCCCGGCGTGCGCCGAACATGTGCGAACGCATGCGCCGAGTTGGCTCGCGTCACGCGACTGGTCCGCCTGCGACGCCGTCATCTGCGCGGGCTTCGAGACGGCGTTCCACGTCCTCACCCACCCCTCGCTCTCTCCACACGCACGCGTCATCGTCGCGGACTTCCACCTGATGACGGGCTACGCACGTTGGACGTCTCACTTCCCCCGCCTCGAAGGTCCGGGCGCACACATCGCTTGGCCCGGCGACCGGATCGAGGTGCACGCGATCTACCCCCGCTCGGTGCGCACCTACGCGCGCGCGCGCGTGCCGATGCGGCAGCTCTCTTGGATGCCGTACCCCGTCCACCTCCCGCACTTTCCACCCGGACCGCCCATCACCCGCGAGATGCCGGCGTTCGCCGGAGGTGCCCACCAACGCGACTGGAGCACCCTCGCCGCCGCCGTCGCGCGGAGGGGCCCCCAAGCCGCGGCCGAGCTGGTCGTCCACGCGTCCGACGCCGTTCCGCGGCCGCTGCGCAACCACGGCCGTGTCCGGTTGCTGGAGTTCTACGCCGCGATCGCCTCCTCACGGTACGTCGTCCTTCCGCTGCGTCCCGAGGACCAATGCCCCGCGGGGATCAGCGTGATCTCGCTCGCGCTGGCGGCAGGACGTCCGGTGATCGCGACGCTGACGGCCGCGACGGTCGATCACCTTCGGCACGGCGTCAACGCGCTGCTCGTACCGCCCGGGAACCCGTCCGCGTTGGCCGAAGCCATGCAGCGTCTCGACGAAGATGCCGATCTGCGCGCCCAACTCGCCGCCGGCGCCGCGGCCGCGGCCCCCGTCGCCTCGGTGGCTGCTTGGGCTGCGCGCTTGGT
>JBEIFN010000413.1:0-2947 GCA_040382435.1 Alphaproteobacteria bacterium | reverse complement strand
CGGTCGCCCGCCGCGCGCAGCGCATCGGGCCTGCGGTCAACGAGGTGTTGGGCGCGTACGTGCTCGACGAGGCTTCCGGTGCTGTCGAGACCTGGTCGGCGGGCCATACCGTCCTTGCGACGGGAGGGATCGGGCGGTTGTATCGCTACACGACCAACCCGCGCTCCGCGACCGGCGACGGCATCGCGATGGCGTGGCGCGCGGGCGCACGGGTGGCGAACATGGAGTTCGTCCAGTTCCATCCCACCAGCCTCTACCACCACAAGCTGCGGAGCTACCTCGTCAGTGAGGCCTTGCGTGGCGAGGGGGGCAAGCTCGTGCTCGGCAACGGCGAGCGGTTCATGCACCGGTACGATCCGCGCCTCGAGCTCGCGCCGCGCGACATCGTGGCCCGGGCGATCGACGCCGAGCTCAAACGGCTGGGCCTCGACTGCGTCTACCTCGACATGACCCACCTGAGCCGCGAGGAGATCGAGCAAAAGTTCCCGAACATCGACGCGAACCTGCGGAGCGTCGGCATCGACATGGCCGTCGAGCCGATCCCCGTGGTGCCCGCGGCGCACTACCACTGCGGGGGCGTGCAAACCGATCTGGCCGGCAAGACCAGCCTCGGACGGCTGTTCGCCGTCGGCGAGTGCGCGTGTACGGGCCTGCATGGCGCGAACCGCCTGGCGAGCAACAGCCTGCTCGAAGCGGTGGTCTTTGCCGGGACCGCCGCCGCTTGGATCGCGGAGCACGGTGGGGCCGAACGGCCTACCGACGTCCTCCCGGCGTGGGATTCGGGGCACGCCGCGGCCCCCGACGAGCTGGTCGTCGTTCATCAGGTGTGGGAGGAGCTGCGTCGGTTCATGTGGAACTACGTCGGCATCGTGCGTACGCACCGCCGGATGAAACGTGCGCGGCGCCGGATTCAGCTCGTCCAAGAAGAGATCGACGCGTATTACTGGGACTTCGAGGTCACCAAAGACTTGATCGAGTTGCGGAACCTCGCGACGGTCGCCGACCTGGTGGTGCAGTCGGCGCTGCGGCGGCGAGAGTCCCGCGGCCTGCACTACACGCTCGACTTCCCTGAGCTGGACGACCGCCAAGTCGAGGACACCGTGCTGGAGCCGTGGCGGTGAGGGTGCCGCGTTGGGTTCCCACGGCGGTCACCGCGTCGCGGGGGCTGGCGGGGCCTGTGCTGCTGGTGCTCCTCCCCGGCTTGGGATGGGGATGGGTGGCGTTTTGGGTGTTCGTCTTTGCGATGTTGACGGACCTGGTCGACGGTGCGCTCGCGCGCGCGGCGGGCACCGATCCGGCGCTGGGCGCGCTGCTCGATCCGTTGGCGGACAAGGCGCTCGTCGACTGCGCTTGGATCGCGCTCGGACTGCACGGCTGGGCGCCGTGGTCGATCGCCGGTCTGCACGTGGTTCGCGATGTGGCGATCGGGCTCGGATGGTGGCACTGGCGGCGGCGCGGCGTGCTGATCACCTCGAACCGGACGGGACAGGTCGCCGTGAGCTACGAGGGGACCGCCGTCGCCGTGCTCCTGTTCCACGGCCCTTGGAACGGGACGGACTGGCCGACCGTGGGCGTCGTGCTCGGCGCGACCAGCTTGCTGCTCTCGTCGATCTCGGCGCTGCTGTACGGCTACGACCGGTGGAGCGCGCGCGCGTCGCGCTGAGGCGCGCTCGTTGCGGGCCGCAGGGTTGCCCGCCGACGGTGGCGCGGTAGGGGAGGCCCATGGCGCCTCTGCATCCGAATCTGATCACCGCGTTGCGGCTTCCGCTCGCTCCGCTCGCCGTCGTCGCGCTGACCTGGGGTGGGGTCGCTGGCACCGTCATCGCGGCGGTGCTGAGCTTACTGTTGGAGGTCACCGATCTCGCCGACGGCTACATTGCGCGTCGCTACGGGCAGGTCAGCGACTTCGGTAAGCTGTTCGACCCGTTCGCCGACGCCTTCTGTCGGTTTACCTTGTTCCTGGGGATCCAAGCGATCGGGCACGCGGACCTGTGGATGATCCTCGTGATCTTCTACCGCGACAGCTCGATCGCGTTCCTGCGGAGCATCGCCGCGACGCGCGGTGTGGTGATCGCGGCCCGCAGCTCGGGCAAGATCAAGGCCATCGTTCAGGGGGTCGGCACCCAGGTCTGCTACCTCGCGCTGCTCGGCGTCGCGGTGTGGCCATCGACGGCACCTTGGCTCGGGCTGGTCCCGTGGGGCGCGATGCTCGTGATCACACTCGTTACGGCTTGGTCGTGGGTCGACTACCTCGCATCGTGTCGCGGGATGCTCGTCGAGGTCTGGAACGACCGTCCGGCGGCGTGAGGCGTGCGGCGCCGCGCCTTCGGGGTTGCCGCCGTCGGTCTGCTGTGGGGCGGATGTCCGCGTGCGATCCCCGATCATCTCCGCATCGACCCGGTCGATGCAGCGGAGGTGGCCGAGGCGCCGACGACGGGACCTGAGGCGTTGGCGCAGCTTCTCGGGGGCGATCCGCTGTGGCGCGATGTCCGGTCGACGCCCGACGACCCTACGCTCGCGACGCTGGGTCTCGGCGGCGTGGCGCGGATGCGGCAGGCGCTGGGGCGCGCCGAGGTCGCGGACCTCGCTGCTGTCGAGGGGTTGGCCGCGACGGACGGTACCCGCCTCGCCGCCGTATGGCTCGCGGGCTTGCACGCTGCCGCCGCCGATGTGTGGCTGGGGACCGCGCCGTCGGACGTCGCGACGGGCTGGACGCGCGCGATGGCCGGCCTCGCGCCGTTGCGCGACGAGCCGGAAGGCCGTGCCGGCGGGCTGAGCGCCGCGGCGTGGCTCGGCGACGGTGCCGAGCGGGTCGTCGCGCTACGCAGCAGCCTCGAACGTCGGGTCTGGGTCGCCTGGCTCGCCGTGCCGCGGCCGTGGCTCGGTCCCGTCGTCGCGGCGGCTGACGCGGGGTGGGGCGCGTCACCCGCAGCTGGACCTTGGCCCG
>JBEIFN010000412.1:0-2964 GCA_040382435.1 Alphaproteobacteria bacterium | reverse complement strand
GGTCAGCAGTCCCACAGCCCCCTACACGAGCCTCACCGACGCCGAGCTGACAACGCCGACAGCGACCGCCTCACCGTTCCTCGATGAGCCGACCGCGGCAGGAGCCGTCCCGACGTCCGCGACGGCGGCAACCGTGGGCACCGCAGGGACCAGCCCTTCGGCCGGCAACACCGCCCGCACGGTCGCCACCGATCTCGGCATCAGCGCCGCGCCCGGACCTCTGGCGCCGGTCCCGTCGATCCGTTCGACGCCGACGCCGCCCCCGCCGACCGTGGCCAGCACGCGCCGCACGCGCCTGCGCGTCATGGCATTGAGCGGCGTCACGCTGACGGTGCTCGCCGCCGGTATCGTCCACTGGACGCGCCGCCCCACGGAGCCGCCGCGCGAGACGATCGAAGTCACCCCGCCGCAACCCGTCCCCGAAGTCGCGACCGCACCGCCTCCCCCGCCGGGCGAGCCCGCCGCGGCCGCGAGCGCCGAGCCCACGCCGGCAACGGCTTCTGCAGACGCAGCCACAGCCACAGGCCTCGCACCAACCGAACCAGCCGCACCCGCCTCCGCCGAGGCGACGTCCACCGAGAGCACGGCCGCGGCCCCCCCGGCGCAAGCCCCCAGCCCCGACGCCGAGGCGAGCCCCGAACCCGCCGCCGGGGCCGACGCACCACCGACTGCCCCGCCCACCACCGCACCGAACGCTCAACCGGCCTCCCCCAGCGCGACCGCGGACGAGGCGCCGGTGCCGCCACCCGCAGGCCCACGCGCCGCTGAGGCCTCCGCGCCACCGGCACCGCCCGCAGCCGTCGCAGGGGCCGCCGCCGCCGGGGTTAAGCCTCTGCGCCCCTTGCGCGCCTTGGACGCCACGCGAACGCCCGCACGGCCGTCCAGCCTCGCCTACTTGATCCATGATGCCGGCGCGTCCGCACAAGGTGCGTTCTTCGACCCCGAGCTTCCCACAGCGCCCACGCGCCCCCCTGCGATCGCCACGCGCTACGCCGACACCGCGCCGCGCGGTCCCGCGCAGGCGCAAGCGATCCGTCAGGTGCGCGACGAACAGTGCGCCGAGGCGCTCCGCACGGTCGACGACGCGATGCAGCGCTCGCTCGACCACGCGACGCTGTACCGCACCGTCTGGTATTGCTTCAACGAGGTGCATCAGACGCGGCTGGCCGCTGCCGTCGCCAACTCGTTCGAGGAGTTCGTTCCGCTGCTCGTCCACTTCCAAGGCCGACTCCCGACCAATGGCACCGCCACGTGGAACCTCGCCGCGGGCGGTGGCATCGAAGCGCGGCTCGAGCGCTACCTCGCCGACAACGGCCCACGTTCCATGCAGGACGTCGCGCTCGACCTTCTCGGCGAAGGGACGGTCGCCGACCACCTCGGCGCCGACCTGCTCCTCGAGGCCGCCGCTGCCGTCGCAGCGAGCCGGCTCGAGACCGTCGACGCGCCCGTCGTCGACATGTGGGCCCGGCGCGTCTTCGTCGTCACGCGCGCGATGGAAGGCAACGTCGGCGAGCTCGTCAGGCAGTACCGGCCCGATGTCGCCCGTGCCGTCGACGACCTGCTGTTCGAAGCGACGGGCGGTGACGCCGCGGTGAAGGCGCTAGAAGCCGGTGAGCCGAACAGTTTCGTCCCCGGCGAGGTCGCGCGCGCCCAGGCCGCCGCGCTCGACGCCGTCGGCCACACGCTCCCCAACTTCGAGGGCGCCTCCGAGGCACGACGGGTCGGGACGTACACGGTCCCCGTCGAGGTCGTGGTCCCGGTAACGACGACCGAGATCGTCGCGACCACGGCACCGCAGGGTGGGCGTACAGGCGCCTCCACGGTCACGCGCGCCTTCCGGTCAAGCCCCGGCACCCGCACGCTCGTCGTTCGCCCGAGCGCGCCCGAGCCACCCCCTGCGCCGACCCCAGACCCCGAAGCGCCAGCGCCCCCTGCCGCGGCACCACCGCCACCGCCGCTCCGACCCGAAGACATGACGATCAAGGTCTACAAGGCGCGCAAACCCGAGCGTTGACCCCCGCCCGACGGCCCACGACGCGCATGGGTCAGACGAGGATGGAGCCACCCTCGCGTGCGACCCGAACCTCGGGCACCGTCGCGCCGGCGAAGCGTGCTGCGCGCGCGTCGAGGACGTCATCGCTCGCGTCGGGTGCGTGATGAAACAGGTACAGCACCTTCACGCCGGCGGCGGCACACAGGGCCTGCGCGTATTCCGGGTAGGCGTGCCCGTACTCCATCTTCGTCAGGTACTCGTCGTAGTCGTACATCGTATCGAAGATCACGACATCAACGCCGCGGATCGCCTCGATCAACCGCATCTCCGCGCTCGTCGGCTCAGTACCGGCCGCCACGCCCGTCCCTGGCGCGGCGAGGGGCTGCGTGTCGGTGAGGTAGGCGACCGTGCCCGTCGGGCCGGTAACCTTGTAGCCCACCGAGCCTCCGGGATGGGCGAGGCGGATCCCTTCGACCCGCCACGGACCGACTTGCCAGGACGACGCCACCTGCACGGCGAAGTACTCGAGATGCCGCCCCAACTCCGCCAGCCGTAGCGGGTGCAGGACGCCGTTCATGAACCGACCGAGGCGCTCTTGAACCTCTACGACGTCGGCAGCCGGAAGCCCGACGCGGACGCGCCAGCCCGGAGTGAAGATGGGGGCGAAGAACGGAAATCCGAGCACATGATCCGCGTGCAGATGCGTGAACAGCAGCACCACATCACGCGGATGGTCGGCCACGGCCTGCGCCTCGGCGACAAGTGCCGCTCCCAAGGCGCGGGCACCGGTGCCACCGTCGAACACCAGCGTGGGTGCGTCCGGCGCCGAGATCGAGACGCACGAGGAGTTGCCCCCGTACCGGACCGTCGCAGGCCGTGGCGAGGGAATTGAGCCCCGGACCCCCAAAAAGGTCAGCTTCACCGGTGCGGCTCCCTTGGCACGCAGCCGCGTGCCGCGACCTGAGCGCGCG
>JBEIFN010000411.1:0-2965 GCA_040382435.1 Alphaproteobacteria bacterium | reverse complement strand
GCTGGCACCCCGCAGGTCACTGCGCCGACGGCCGAGGCAGCGGCCGGCTCCGTGGAGGTCGCCGCGGTCGAGGCTACGGGGCCGACGTCGTCGACGGAGGCTCCGGGGACGCCGCGGTCGGTGTCGGGGGCTTGGGCGCTGCTCGCACTGCTCCTCGCGGCCGGGTTCGCAGCGGGGGCGAGGGCGTGGAGCGCGCGTCCGATGGGGTGGCAACCCATCGCCCGTCGGCTCGCGCAGCGTGCCCCGCACCTGTTGCGCCCGACCCCGGCGGGTACGGCCACGGCGCTGCGCAGGGCGTGGGGGGACGACGCGGCTCCGGTCGAGGCCTTCGTTCGCGTGCTGTATGAGGTCCGCTACGGCGAGCGGGCCGACCCCGGCCTGCGGCGTCTCGGGCGGGTCGCGTTGCAGGCGGTCACCCGGCGGACGCGCTAAGCGAGCTCGGGGAGGTCGGCGTGCGACTCGCTTGGTGGGGGCTGCTCGCAGCGGCATGTGCGTCGTCGAGCCCGTACATCTTGGAAGGTACGGTGGTCGAGGTCCGTTCGCCGACCGAGGTCGTCGTCGATCATGCGCCGATCGCCGGCTTGATGGACGCGATGGTGATGCCGGTGACGCTTGATCCGTCGCTCTCGGGGACCCTGTCGGCGGGCGACCGCATCGTGGCGCGCGTGGTCGAGGCCGACGGCGGCTTGCGGATCGAGAAGGTCCGGCGCACGGGACATGGTCTCGTACCGGTCGCCGACGCCGCTGGTGGCCCGCTGCGTCCGGGCGAGACGGCGCCGTCGCTCTCGGTGCCTGTCACCGGCGGGGACGCTTGGTCGCTGGTCGGGCAAGCGCCGACGTTGGTCAGCTTCATCTATACGCGCTGCCCGCTCCCCGAGTTCTGCCCCGCGACGGTCGCGCGCCTCGCGGCCGTTCAGGCGCGACTCCCGGCGGGCGCCCGCCTCCTCTCGATCACGTTGGACCCGTCGTTCGATTCGCTGGAGGTGCTGTCGGCGTACGCGACGACGGTCGGCGCCGATCCGGCCCGCTGGCGGTTCGGACGTCTCGAAGCCGACGCGCTCGCGGCGTTGGCTGCTTCGTCCGCGTTGGGCGTGTATCCGGGTGCCTCGGCGGGCATCGTCGAGCACAACACGCGTCACCTCGTCCTCGACGCTGCCGGCCGCCTGATCGAGCGGTACGACGACAACCGGTTCCCCGTCGAGCGCGTCATCTCGCAGCTCGCGACCGGCGCACCCGCGGCGCCCGCCGGGTCGGACGGCACGATCACGCCGTGAGTCGGTCGCGTGGTAGCATCGCGTCGCGGGAGGCAGCGCATGGGCTCATGGATCGGGTTGTTGGTGGTCGGGGCGGGTTTGGTCGCCGTGTACGCCATGGTCCAGCGACTGGTCAGCTTCGCGCTGACGGCGGGCATCGTCGCCTTCTTGGGGCTGGGCGCCTATTATTGGTTGCTTGACCACACGCCCGAGCCGATCGCCGCGCGCGTCGAGTCGCTGGGGGAAGGGGTCGGCGCGGCCGGTGCCAAGGCGGCCGGAGCGATCGGGGGCAAGGCCTCTGAGGTCGGCGCGCGTGTCGCTACCGAGGCTTCGGCGGAGGCGTCGAAGGCGGCCAAGGACCTCGGCGCGGCGGCGGCTGACGGGGTCAAGGAGGGGGCCAAGAAGGCCGTCTCCGACCTCGTCGGCGGCGGTGAGGTCGCGCCCAAGCCCGCCGCTGCCCCGCCGTCACCCAAGCGGTGATCGCGTCAGCGTGGGGGGCCGAGCCACGCCGTGAGGGGTTGGACGAGCGCGTCGGCCATGCGAGCGTGGCCGACGGCGTGGACATGGCAGCATGGGTCGGTGCGCAGCTGCTCGGGCGTGGTGTCGAGCAGCGTCTCTGCGTGCACGACGTAGGGGACGCCCCGCGCGGCGACTTCGGCCTGAAATCCGCGGATCGCGGCCCCGTCGGGTGAGGTGGCGCGTCGCGTGAGCTGCGCGGAGAATGGCATGTCCATTCTGGGTGTTTCGAAGAATATCTTCGCCGTCCACCGCGGATCTGTGTCGTCGAGGACCTTGGTGTATGCATCGAAGCGAGGCGGAAACTCGTCGCCGAGCGCGAGCGCGACCTGACGATAGAACGCCGAGCGGTCGAAGGCCTTGGCTTCCCACGCATCGGGGATGATGCGCGAAACCCAAGGAATGTCGGGCACTCCTGCGGTGTTGCGCACGTAGGGGCCGAGGTCGTACCATCGCGGCGCGACGTACCGAAACTCGGGGTCGGCCTTGTAGACCTGAAAGACGAGGAGGGCGGGTCCGATGCGGTCGAGCGCCGCTGCTGCACGCTGCCGCTGCTGGAGGGGCCCATGGCCGGGCTCGCTGACGTTGTGGAAGCAGACGTCGGGCCAACGTTGCGCGAGGAAGTGGGCGAGGTTGTCCGTCCTCACGCTGTTGCCCTCGTCGTCGGTCAACGAAAATACGCTGTCGCCAGCGAGGATGACGTGCGCGCGCCCCTCGCAGTTCCAGTCGGCGAGCGCGTCGTGGACGTCTTGATGCAGGGTCCATGTCGGCACGCCGTCGATCACCTCGATCGGCATGGCGCGTTCGTCGAGGACCTGCGTTCGCGGCCGAAGGGGCGCCAGACGCGCGCTGATCTCTGCGGCGAGCAGGAACACCAGCCCGATCAGCGCTGCCTCGATCGCGGCTCGGACGCGTCCGGCGCGGCCCATGGTGCCCTCCATGCGAAGGGTATTCGCGCGCGGTCCCACCGTCGACGCCGATCGGTTAGCGGCCCCGGCCGGAGGCCGCATGGACCTAGCCCACGAGATCGCGCGTCGTCGCACGTTCGCGATCATCTCCCACCCGGACGCGGGCAAGACGACCCTGACCGAGAAGCTGTTGCTCTACGGTGGTGCGCTGCACATGGCCGGCGCCGTGAAGGCGCGCAAAGCGAGCCGGCATGCGGTGTCGGACTGGATGGCGCTCGAACAGGAGCG
>JBEIFN010000410.1:0-2974 GCA_040382435.1 Alphaproteobacteria bacterium | reverse complement strand
CGCGCCGGCGCCCGCCGTGGAGCCCGCTGCCAACCGTGGGTGGCGCTGGCTCACCGGCGTGTCGGGGATGTCGGGACTCGCCGTCGCCGCCATCTCGCTGATCTGGGTCCCGGCGTGGATCGGCCCCGACCCGTTGATGATGGCCGAGGTCGCTGCCGCGATCGAGCTCGCGGGACCGGCGCCGATGCCAGTGATGGACGCCGCCCACGCCGGCGAAGTGAACGTCGACGAGATCGCGACGGCGGGGAATGCGGCCGTATTCGTGGAGGTTCCTTCCACCGACGACGCGGCGATGATCATCTGGGTGACCGAGGGGGGCGCGTGAGGCGGTTGTGGACCATGATGGCCGTTGCGCTGCTGGGTCTCGTCGCTGAGGCGCGCGCGCTCGCGCAGACGCCTGGGGCGCTCGCGGTGGCTGTGCCGATGTCGGGCCGCGTCGACGTCGACGTCCGCATCCTGCTCGCCGACAACCAGCCCGGCGCGGTCACCGACGCCCGCCTGCTCGCCGAGCTGCCTTCGTTGAAGAACATGCCGTTCTCGCACGTGCGGCTGTTGGAGCAGCATGACGCCGAGCTGGCGGACGGCGAGCAACGCGACCTTCTCTTGATGGGCGGACGCACGTTGCGGCTGACGCTGCTCTCACACGACACCGCGCAGGGGCGCCTCCGCGTGGAGCTGTGGAACGGTTCGATGTGGATCCTCAACTCGACAGTCAGCGTGATGCGTGGAAAGACCTTCTTTCTCGCGGTTCGTCTCCCGGATGCGAGCAGCCTGCTTCTGCCCGTGCGGCTGCGTTACTAGGGACCGGGGGCGCTGTGCACGTCGTCTTCGTCACCGCTCCTGCAGATCACGCCGAACGGCTCGCGCACGGCTTGGTGGAGGCCGGTCTCGCAGCCTGCGTCCAACGGTCGACCGTGGTGCGTTCGACGTACGTATGGGACGGCGTGGTGCACGAGGACGACGAGGTCCAGCTGGTGATCAAGACCGCGACGGCCACCGCCGCACGAGACTGGATCGTCGCCCACCACCCGTATGAGGTGCCCCAAGTCGTCGCCGTCGCGGTCGACGAGGCCGCGAGCTTCACCGCGTATGTCTCGTGGGTGCGCGCATCGTGCAAGGAGCCATCATGACCCTGTTTGAACGCATCATCACGCGCGAAATCCCCGCCGCGATCGTCTACGAGACCGACACCGTCCTCGCGTTTCGCGACATCGCGCCGCAAGCGCCCGTGCACGTGTTGGTCGTCCCGAAGAAGCCACTGCCCGGGATCTCGCACGCGTCACTCGACGATGCGGCGCTGTTGGGCGACGTCCTCGCCGCTGCGGCGGAGGTGGCGCGGATCGAAGGCATCGCCGCCTCCGGCTATCGCTTGGTGGTCAATGACGGCGTCCACGGCGGGCAGACCGTCCCGCATCTGCACGTGCACGTCCTCGGCGGTCGCGCGCTCGGTTGGCCTCCGGGTTGAAACAGGCTTGTCAACGCGGGTGTGCCTGACTTACCGTACGCCCGGAGGTCGCATGCGCGCGTTGATCCTGTCGGCCCTCTGGGCTTCCGCGTGTCAGCAGTACACGCTGAACGACAAGCCTCGTGACGTCGTGGAGCCTGAAGAGGAGACCGACGCTGGCTTGCAGCCTCTGCCCGAGCTGGTCCTCGATCCGCCGTCCCTCGACTTTGGGCCGCTCGCGCTCGACTGCGCCACCGAGGCGGTGGTGACGCTCTCCAACGTCGGTGACGCGCCGCTGGTGGTGGATAGCGTCGGCCTTGGAGGCGTGGACGTGGCGGCGTTCGCCGAGCTGGGGGATGCGATGACGATCGCGCCTGGGGACTCTCGGCGTGTTCGTGTCACGTTCACGGCGTCAGCGGTCGCGGTGTACGCCGCGCAACTCGACGTCACGAATAACGATCCCGACCGTCCCAACGCGGTGGTGCCGCTCGCCGGGGAGGGCGCAGAGCTGGCCAACGCCGAGGATCTGTTCGAGCAGGTCGCCGTCCAGAAGGCCGACGTTCTGTTCGTGATCGACAACAGCCCGTCGATGGGGGAGGAGGTTTACGATCTCGCGTCGAAGATGGACGTCTTCATCGATGGGTTCGTCCAGCTCGGGCTCGACTTCGTGATCGGCGTCACGACCACCGACTTTTCGCAGGACGGGCCTGGTTACAAGGGGCAGATCGTTGGCCCGCTGATCACGTCCAGCGACCTCGACCCGGTCGGGGCCTTTGTCAGCCAGACGTTCCTCGGCTTTCGCGGTTCCTCCACGGAGCGTGGGTTCGATGCGGCCTACAAGGCCCTTTCGGCGCCGCTGATCCAGCAAGAGAACGCCGGTTTGCTGCGGCCTGACGCCACCTTGAGCGTGGTCGTGGTGTCCGATGAGGACGATGGGTCGTCGATCCCGGCGTCGAACGGGCCGCGCCCGATCGCCAACTTCCTCGAGGGGCTCAAGGTGTTTCCGGGAACGACCACGCCCGACCCGAACCTCACCTCGCTTTCGGCGATCACGGGGCCGGAGTCTCCCCAAGGATTTGGTGCGTCGTACGATGATGCTTGCGGTGACGAGTGGACGTTCGGGCCCGTGCTGACCACGGCGCCGGACTACCACGAGGCGATCGGCCTGACGGGCGGCGTTTGGGGCGACATGTGCGACATCGATCCGACGCGCATGACCGACTTTCTCGACGCGCTCGTCCTCGTGGCCGCGGGCTACCGCGACACGTTCCGCTTGTCGTTTCCGCCCTACGGCGATCCCGCGACGGCGCTGACGGTCACCGTCGACGGGGCCGTCGTCCCGAACAACGCTCGCAACGGATGGACGTACGACGCCGCGACGCAGTCCGTTGTGTTGCACGGGACGGCCATCCCCGGTCCGGGAGAGGAGGTCCTTGTGACCTACCCGTACACGCCGACATGCTTCTAGTCGCCCTGTCCGCAGCCGTCGCGGCCGCGTCCCCCATCCCGGAGGACGTGACCCCCTGGGTG
>JBEIFN010000409.1:0-2977 GCA_040382435.1 Alphaproteobacteria bacterium | reverse complement strand
GCGTTGCTCGCGCGCGCTTCGGGCCATGCGGGCATGGTCGGCGGGCAGGCGGCGGACATCGGGCTTGGCGCCGCGGTGCAGGACGTCGCCACGCTGATGCGCCTGCATGCGGGCAAGACCGGGGCGCTCATTCACGCCGCCGTACGGCTGGGGGGACTGGCCGCCGACGCCGACGCGGTGACCCTCGCAGCGCTCGATACCTACGGCCACGCCGTCGGGCTGGCGTTTCAGCTTGCCGATGATGTGCTCGACGCCGACGAGGCCGACGACCCCGAGGGGCCGCCGTCCTACGTCCGGTTGCTCGGTCTGGACGCCACGCGGGCCAAAGCCCGGGCGCTCGTCGATGAGGCGATCACGGCGGTGGCGGGCCTGCCCAACGCCGGCCGTCTCGTGGCCCTCGCGCGCTACACGGTCGAGCGGGACGTCTGAGGCGTGGCGCGTCCGGAGCGGCTGCAGCGGCTCGACGTGGCGCTCGTCGCCCGTGGCCTGGCGCCGAGCCGCGCGCGCGCGGTCGAGTGCATCGAGGCGGGTCAGGTCGAGGTCGATGGCCTCCAGGTCGACAAGCCGGCGCGACAGGTTCGCCTCGATCAGTCGGTGCGGCTCGTCGTCGCCGATCACGGCTACGTCGGACGCGGCGCGCTGAAGTTGCTCGGTGTGCTCGATCCGCTCGGCGTTGACCCCGCGGGCTGTGTCGCGGCAGATCTCGGTGCCAGCACGGGGGGCTTTACCGAGGTGCTCCTCGAGCGCGGCGCTCAGCGCGTCTACGCGGTCGACGTCGGGCACGGACAGCTGGCGTGGCGGCTCCAGACCGATCCGAGGGTCGTCAACCTCGAAGGCACCAACGTCCGAACGCTCCAGGCGCTCCCCGAGCCCGTCTCGCTCATCGTCGGCGACCTCTCGTTCATCTCGCTGCGGTTGGTCCTTCCTGCGGTCGCGCGCCTGCTCGCGCCCGACGGTCGCGCTGTGCTCCTCGTCAAACCGCAGTTCGAGGCGGGTCGTGAGGCCGTGGGCAAGGGCGGACGCGTGGACGACGCGGCGGTCCGCGACGCCGCGATCGCGCGCGTCAAGGCCGACGCGGTGGAGGCCGGGTTCGTCGTCCTCGGTGAGGCGACCAGCCCGCTCCCCGGAGCCAAGGCCGGCAATGTCGAGCACTTCTTGTTGCTCGGACACGCCGCACGGCACGGTCAGGAGGCGTCAGCGTCAGCCAACGCGAGCCAATAAGCCCACGCGTCGAGGTTGGCTGCGATGCGCGGGTCGCGGGCGAGCGCGCGGGCGTCTGCGGCGAGGCAAGCGAAGGTCTCGGGGGAGAGCCGGATCAGGCGCTCGACCGCGTTGACGGCCTTGCGGACCCGCGCGAGCTGATCGTCAAAGACCGCGGCTGCGACGAGGTCGTCGAAGTCCCAGATGGCCTCTTCCACGGCCTCATCGGATGGCTCGTCGCCCAGAAGGTCCTCGATCGGGTCGAGGACGTCATCGAGGTCGAGCGCCTGCCACGCCGCGTCGAGCAGCGCCCGCCCGCCCTGCTCTTCGATCCATCTTTGGACGTCCTCGAAGACCTTGGGCGGCGCGCCCAGTCGCTGGGCGAGTCCGGCCAGCGCGGCGATCTCCAGCGCTTCTTCCTCGTCGAGGTAGTCCTCGCCGAGCAGTTCGTCGATGGACGCGACGATGACCTCGAGCTCGGTGGGGGTCTCGGTCGGGCTCGGTGCGGTCATGTTGGCTCCGGCGCTGCGGCGAGTGCGAGGATGTGGGCGAGCTGGGCGTCGGTGACCGGTTGGACACTCAGGCGCTGGCCGCGTTGGAGCAGCGGCATCCCGTCGAGCGCGACCTGCACCTTCAGCTCGGCGAGGCTGACGCACCGGCGAAACTTCCGGTCAAAGGCGAGATCGACGAGCATCCAGCGCGGCGTGTCCAGCGCGCTGGCCGGGTCGTGGTACGGGCTGGCGGGGTCGAACTGCGTCGGGTCGGGGTAGGGTTGCGACGCGACGCGCGCGAGTCCGACGATCCCGACGACGTCGGCCGACGAATGGTAGAACAGCACGGGGTCGCCGACCGCCATCGCGTCGCGCATGTAGTTTCGCGCTTGGTAGTTGCGGACGCCAGACCACGGCGTGCTGCCGTCGCGGCCTAGATCGTCGATGCTGTAGACGTGCGGTTCGGACTTGACGAGCCAGGCGTTGGCCATGCCGCCTCCCATGCCGCCCGTAGTGTATCCGGCGAGCCCTTTGCTCCCCAGCGGCGCGAGGGCGCGAGCCCGTCGCCAAAACGACAGCGTCCCCGCAGACGAAGCCGGCGGGGACGCGGGGATGGGGACGCCGCGAGGGCGCCCGAGGGCTCACTTCGCGACGCGCTCGCGCAGCGTCTTGCCGGCCTTGAAGTAGGCGTAGGACTTGGACGGCAGCGTGACGACGGCCTGGGTGGCCGGGTTGCGCGCGGTGCGGCCGGCGCGGGTGCGCGTGCCGAAGGTGCCAAAGCCGGGGACGGTGATGGTGTCGCCGGCGTCGAGCGCGACGGCGATGATGCCTTCGCCGCTCTTGGCGCTGAAGATGATGTCGAGGATCTCGAGGGCCTTGGCTTGGGAGATGCTGGCCTTCTCGGAGAGCTTCTTCGCGAATTCGGTCTTGTTCATCGATCCTCCTAGGTTCGCACCGCGCTGTGGGCGGTTGGCTTGTCGAGTTTACTGCAGAGTCAGAACAAAATCGAACGAATGGGTGAGGATAGCCTGTAATCCTTGAGCTTTCCGATATTTTCTGGTTCCCGATGGGGGACGTAGACCGCTGGAGGAACGCTGAGTTTCCCGTGGGGAAACGGCGGCGTTCTCCGCCATCCTGCACCGAAAAATTTTCTTGATGCTCGGCGGCAGCACGCTTGTGTCGGTGTGCGCAGGGCACCGGTCCGCCGTTGCGGGCCGCGCGTCGGTGTTACCACGGGCGAAGGAGGTCGCATGGCCAGCAGTGGGGGCGGTGCGGCGTCGCGTGCG
>JBEIFN010000408.1:0-2984 GCA_040382435.1 Alphaproteobacteria bacterium | reverse complement strand
TGGTGACGTCGAGCTCCGCCCAATGGGGGTGCCGCGTGCCGTCGGGGCCGACGATCACCGTCTTTGCGTCGGCGCTCTCGAAGGTGCCGATGTCGTCGACGGGGACGAGGCCGGTCACCGTCGCGCCGGGCAGGTGGGTCATCAGGACGGAGTTAATGCTCCAGCCGTCGTGGCGGTTCCAGCCGTCGGGGCGGACCTGGACGCCGTCGCGGTTCATCGGCAGCGTCGTCGGACCGAACGCCACCCGCTTGCCGGTGGCGGCGGTGGCGTCGTCGCCGAGGAAGAAGTCGCTCGGGAAGGGATAGGCGCAGCCGCCGGCGTCGACCGGGTTGCAGTCGCCGCGGGGGCCGTAGTCGACCGCCTCCGGGGTGCTGCCACACCCGATCCCAACGCCGATTCCGAGGATGGTCCAAGCGCGCATGCCGCCTCCTGTGTCGCGCGGCAGTTTACCGCGTCGCGCGCTCGCTGTGATCGTCGATTTCTTCGGTGGGCGGGACGGTCGCGCGGCGGAACCAAGCGCGCAGGATGGCGCCCTTGGTCGCGGTCGTTGCCGCGACGACGAGCCAGATGCCGGCGGCGCCGAGCGGGGTGGCGGTCGTCACCCAAGCCGCGAGGGGAAGTCGCGCGAGGGTGCCGAGGGTGACGGTGAGCGAGGCCGGGAAGGTGACGCCGAGGCCGGCGAACGCGCCTTCGTAGGTGATCTCCCATCCCATGAACACCCACACAGCCGCCTGCGCGCGCAGGTACGTCGCGCCCGATGCGATAAGGGCCGGATCGTCGGAGAACTGGGCGAACACCGTGGGCGCGACGAGCCACGCCAACGCGCCCGCGCCGAGCATCACGCGACCTGAGAGCCGCCCGATCGCCTCTCCCGCTCGACGCGCGGCGGCGAGATCTCCGGCCCCGGTGGCGCGCCCGACCAGCGTCGCCGACGCCACGCTGAACCCGGTGCAGGCGAGGTAGGCGTAGGATTCGAGTCGGTGTCCGACCCCGAGTGCCGCGAGGTGGACGTCGCCTTGCGCCGCGATCAGGCGGCCGAGCAGCACGTAGACGAAGCTGAAACCTACGCCGGAGAGGAACACGGGCCCACCGATCCGCAGGGTTCGGGTGACGCCCTGCACCGTCGGCGTGTGGTGTTGACGCAGCCACCCGCGTCGCCGCAGCACCGCGGCGCTGCCGCCAATGCCGGCCGCGACGGCGAGCGCAGTGGCGATCGGCGCGCCGCCGACACCTTGGTCGGCGGTGAACAGCACCAACGGGCTGAGGGCCGCGTTGAGTAGCAGCACCGCAGCGGACAGCGCGAGCGCCGCTCGGGTGTCGCCGAGTCCTCGGAACACGGCCTGTACGACGCTGGAGACGGCGGCCACGGGGGCAAGCCACGCGAGGCCGTGCAGCACGTCGCTCGCGGCCGTCGCGACCGCGTCTTGCAGGCCCATCAGCTCGATGTAGGTGGGCGCCCACAGGTCGACGGTCGCCGTGACGCACAGCCCGAGCAACGCCGCGAGGACGACGCCCTCGGCGACGATCCCGTCGATCGTCTCTGGCGCCTGCGCACCGACGGCCTGGGCGATGCGGCTTTGCGTGCCAAGCCCGGCGAGTTCCGCCAACTGGTCGACCATCCACCAGGCGAACGCGGCGGCGGCGAGGCCGGTCAGGGCGGTCTCACCGAGGCCCGCCACCCACCACGCGTCGACCGCGAGCCACGACGCCCGGATCCAGCCGAGCACCACCATCGGCACCGCGAGGTGCCACGCCTCCGCAGCCAGCGATCGGGAGGCAGGGTTGGGGTGCGGACCGGGCATGGTGAACTCGCGGCGCGGGGGATGACAGCGCCGATCGCTCTGGCTACCACGGGCCGATGCACATCGCCCGCGTCGGGACCGCGCTCCCCCCTCATGTTGCCGACCAAGCCACGCTGACTGCGGCGTTCGAGCGCTTGTGGTCCTCGACGCACCACAACGCGCGTCGCGTCGGCGACTTCTTCCGTGCCGTGGGCGTGCAGCAGCGGCACCTCGCGCTGCCGATCGAGGCGTACGACGACATCCATAGCTTCGGCGACGCGAACGACGCGTTCCTCCGCGTCGGCGTCGAGGTGGGAGAGGCGGCGCTCCGTGACGCGCTGGAGCCGCTTGGCCTTGAGCCGAAGGACGTCGACGCCATCTTCTGCGCCTCCGTCACCGGGATCGGCGCGCCGTCCCTCGACGCCCGGCTCGCGCACCGCATGGGCATGCGGCCTGACCTCAAGCGTGTGCCAATCTTCGGGCTCGGGTGCGTAGCTGGGGCAGCCGGCGTCGCCCGACTGCACGACTACCTGCTGGCCTATCCCGACCAGATCGCCGTCCTGCTGTGCGTCGAGCTGTGTTCGTTGACGCTCCAGCGCGAGGATCTCTCGGTCGCCAACCTGATCAGCTCCGGGCTGTTCGGGGATGGCGCCGCCGCAGTCGTCGGTGTCGGCGCCCGCCGGGCGGCCGCGATGGGGCTGGGTCGGTCCCCGAAGGTGTGCGCGACGGTCAGCCAACTCTACCCCGATAGCCTCGGTGTGATGGGCTGGGAGATCGGCGCCACCGGGTTCCGCGTCGTGCTTGACAAGAGCGTCCCTGACGTCGTCCACCGCTACATGCGGCGCGACGTCGACGGCTTCTTGTCGCAGCACGGGCTGACGCGCGCCGACATCGCACGCTGGGTCGCGCACCCGGGTGGACCCAAGGTCCTGCAGGCCTTTGAGACCACCCTCGACCTGCCGGAAGGGGCCTTGGCGCCGACGTGGCGGAGCCTTTCGGAGGTCGGGAACCTGTCGAGCGCGAGTGTGCTGTTCGTGCTGCGCGACATCCTCGACGCGCCGCCGCCCGACGAGGATGCGCCGGGCTTGTTGATGGCGATGGGGCCAGGTTTTGGCTCCGAGCTCGTCCTGCTTCGGTGGACCACTCCGTGACCTGGTGGGCGTGGGTGTGGGTCGCGCTGGCGGTCGAGCGCGGTGTTGAGCT
>JBEIFN010000407.1:0-2985 GCA_040382435.1 Alphaproteobacteria bacterium | reverse complement strand
CGTGACGCTGCCCGCGAGCCTGCTGCTTCCCGGAGACGAACCGACCGCAGAGGTCGCCCATGGCTGAGTCAGGCCTCGCCGATGTGGTCACCGCAGCGGCGCGGCTCGGTCTGCGTCCCGACGCGCTGATCGCGCAGTGGGTGCGGCTGCGGCTTGCCGGCGTGCCGTTCAGCGACTCCAGCCTGCGCCGGATGGAGTTCACCGCGGCCGACCTCGCGTCGCTGTCCGAACCGCAGCCGCAGGCGACGGTCTCCCAAACATGACTGAGCCAAAGGTGCCCGAGGACATCGAAGACTTCGGCGATCTTGGGCCGCCTCCGCCCACGGCTTCCCGTGCAACCGCCCGACTGTGGCGGTCCGCCTGGCTGTCCCACACGCCCGCGTCCGCGCTGATCCTCCCAGCCCCCGCGGCACTCCCCATTCGCCGAGAGCGCGGCGCACAGCGCCCCGACGCGCCCACGCCAAGCAAACCGTCGCAGCCGCCGCCAACGGCAGCTAAAAGCCGAGCCTCCGAGGTCGCGGTGGTCCTCGCGGTGGCGGCGGCCCTGATCACGGCGGTCGTGTTCCTGCCGATGTTCGCCAAATAGGCTCCTTCGGAAGCCCGAACCGTCGTCACCGTGCTCCGAAGATCGCCGTCCCCACCCGGACCCACGTGGCGCCGTAGCCAACCGCCAGCGCGGCGTCGCTGCTCATCCCCATGCTCAGCTCGGCCATGTCGTGTCCGTGCGCGGCGGCCGCCGCTCGCAGCTCCGCCATGCGTGCGAAGAACGGACGAACCGCCTCGGGGTCATCCACCATAGGCGGCAGCGCCATCAACCCCCGAACCGTCAAACCCGAGACGCCGCGCAGCGACGCGAGGGTACCCAGCAGGTCGAGCGGCAGAACACCGGTCTTCTGAGGCTCCTCGCCCACGTTGACAGCCACCAACGCCTCCACCCGGCCGGTAGACGCGCGCGCGACGAGCGCCTCTGCCTGCGCTGCGTTCTCCAGCGCATGGACGCGGTACGCCGAGGCGATCAGCCGCGCCTTGTTTCGCTGGATGCGTCCAATGAAGTGCCAGCGAGCCTCGACGTCGGAGAGCGCGAGCTGCTTGGCCGCGAGCTCCTGCGCATAGTTCTCTCCAAAGTCGTGTTGACCCGAGGAGAAGGCCTCGCGGATCCGCTCCGCGGGATGCGTCTTGCTCACCGCGATCAGCCGCACCTCGCTCGGGTTCCGCCCAGCAGCCACAGCGGCAGCGTCCAGCTCCGCACGAACGCGCGACAACGCTGCGGCGATCGTCATCGCTGCCCCTCCGGTCGCACCCCGAAAGAGGCTAGGACGGCGAGGACCTCTTCGACGGGCAACCCCATCACGTTGGTCCAACTGCCGTGGACCTCCGCGACGAACGCGCCCGCAGCGCCTTGGATCCCGTAGGCACCCGCCTTGTCATCGGCCTCACCCGAGGCAACGTACGTGGCGATCTCTCGGTCGGTCAGCACGCGGAATCGCACGCGGGTCGTCACGGCCCGCGCTTCGACCCGCCCCCCACACCGCACCGCGAACGCCGTGGTCACCTCATGGGACGCGCCAGAGAGCGCACGTAGGATCTGGACCGCGTCGTCCCGATCGACGGGCTTGCCCCAGACCTCGACGCCACGGTGCACGATCGTGTCGGCCGCGACGCAAGCAACGGTGGACGCGGCAGGGACCGCGGCCACCTTCACGCGCGCCAGCCGGATCGCGTAGTTCACCGGCTGTTCCCCGGGCAGCCGGGTCTCATCGACATCGGGCGGCACCACGCGCACGTCAAAGCCGACCCTCGACAACAGCTCGTGCCGCCGTGGCGACCCGCTGGCGAGCACGACCGCCGTCACAGGGCGCCCCTGCCCACGCGCCCCGCGAGTCGACGCGCTCGACGCGCCTCTGCGTCCGCCCAGCGACGACGGTGAAGGTCGGTCTTGCACAAAAGCCTCGGCAGCGTCAGGCGCCGCTTGTCGGCCGCGACCGCCACGAAGGTCAAATACGCGGTGGACGTGTGCACACGTGCCCCGGTCTTCGGGTCCTCGCTCTCCACGCGAACGCCAACCTCCATCGAGGTTCGACCCACCCAATTAACCATCGACTGCAGAACGACGATCTCGCCCTGCTGGATGGGCGCCGCAAAGGTAAGTTCATCCATCGCGACAGTGACGACGTCCGCCCGTGCCAACCGCTGCGCGCTCACCGCCGCACAGACGTCGATCCAGGCCATCACCTGTCCACCAAACACCGTCCCCAGCGCGTTCGCTTGCGACGGCATCACGATCCACGTCATCTCGCAGCGCGTCACATCGGCATCGACGCCCTCGAAAGGTTCGGTCACAGCGACCTCCGTTGGCTCGCTTAACCAGCCCGCGGCCGCCACGACGCCCAGTCTCCGGCCACCGGATCACGAACCAACACCTCCGTGTTGCCGATCAACTGGCGGTGTGGGCCCGACAGCCCAGAGAGGCCGTCCAACGCGCCGAGAACCGCACGGAGGGCGCCGCCGTGGCCCACGATCAGCAACGGCCCCGGAACAGCGCGCAAGCCCGACAACCAGCCCAACGACCGCGCCGCGACCTGGCGCAACGACTCGCCCCCAGGCGGCGCCACGTCCCAGCTGTGCATCACCGCCTCGCGCTCGTCTTCGGGGATCGACGCGATCATGCGCCCTGTCCAAGCGCCCGCGTCGCGCTCGCGCAGCGCCGACGACGTCAACCGCGGGACAGTACGCCCCGCGAGGATCGCCTGCATCGTCTCGCGAGCGCGTCGTAGGTCCGAGCTGATCGCCAGCGCGATCGGGACGCCCGCGAGGCGTTCGCCGAGGGCGCGCGCCGCCGCCCGGCCCTCGTCCGTGAGCGCGACGTCGTCGTGCCCAGCGAGAAACCCTTCCCGGTTGGCGACGCTCTCGCCGTGGCGGACGAACCGCCACGGGAACTTGGACGCGTCTTGTGACACTCAGCCGATCCGCTTGTGCGCGCCGTCG
>JBEIFN010000406.1:0-3009 GCA_040382435.1 Alphaproteobacteria bacterium | reverse complement strand
GTCTCTCCGACGACGTGGCTCACGGCGGGGTGGAACATCCAACCGAGCGCTTATGCGGGGCCGACGGGCGCCGACGACGTGGATGTCGCCACGTTCGCCCCGCTGGCCGCCATGCAGGCGGAGGGGACGGTCGTGGTCGAGGATTTCCAGGCCACGGTCGCATCCTGGCAGGCCGCGGGTGGACACGCAGGGACGTACGCACCTTGAGCGGCCGCTGGTGGGAGGTCCACGTCACGACGGCCGAGTCCGGCGACGTCGCCCAACGTCGTGGGGCCTTGGAGGCCATCGGCGCAGGCGCGCGAAACCGCTTGGCGGTGGACGAGGCGCTGACGGCGTGGCTGGTCTTGGCGATGGACGACGGGGACGCGTACAACGCTGGCTTGGCTGCGGGGGTCCTGCGAACCGCGGCACAGTACCGTGTGGGCAACATCGCGCCTGCCGCCGCGCGGCTGGCGTCGCATCTCACCAACACACGGTCTCAAGAGTTGCGCAAGGAGGCGGGTGAAGCGCTGGTCGAGCTCGCAGAGAACGGGCCGGGCATCCCGCCGGATGTGCGGCCCACGCTGGAGCGGGCGGCGCTCGACACGATGAAGCACGCGCGCCAGTTGGCGGCGTTTGCGCTCGCCGCTGACGCCCTTGATCGCCGTGACGTGGCGCGGTTCGCTTGGCTGACCACCGGCCATCCGCGCGCCGACGTTCGGCTGCGTGCCCTGCGCTACGTCGCTCGTGGTGCCGAATGGCGCGACGCGGTGCCCCTCGTTCCGATGCTGCTGGAGGGCTTGGCTTCGGCGCCGGATGCCTCGGCGCGTCGGCCCTACCTCGGGGCGGTGTTCGCGGTGTTGACGGGGCCGCGCGATGCAGGTGCGACGCCGGAACGCGCCGAAGCCGGTTCTCGGACCCTCCGGGTGCTTGACGCGCTGGGTTTGACGGATGACGCGCCGGAGGTCGCGGACGCCCGACGGGCGGCGAAGCACGCCGCGACCTCCATGGACCGGTGGACCGTGGCCGCGTCGTGGATGGCGTCTTGGATGCCCACGGGCGAGCGGCCATCCGGCTGGGACGCCACGGTGGCTGCGCTCGGTCCGATGGAGAGACGGGACCTTTGGGCGCTCGCCCACCACGTCGAGGCGTGGCCGGTGCTGCGCGCGGCGATGTGGCATCCCGATCCGAGCGTCCGCGCGGGGGTCTTGAACGACCTGTCGATGATCGCGATCCGCTCCATGCGTTCGATGACGCCGATCGTTCCCTCGATCCGTTCTTGCCTCGACGACGCTGACGCACAAGTCCGCCGTGCGGCGATCTCCCTCTTCGAGTCCTTGGCGTTGTTCGGCAGCGCGCTCGACCGCACGGATCTGCGCGCCGCCGAGGCCTCGCTTCAGGCGTCCGCTGCGTCCGAGGGAGAGGACGCGATCCGGGCGGAAGCGGTCCTCAAGGTTGGGCAACTGCTCGGCGGTCTCCGAACGTCCTAGGACGCGCGCGGCTCCTCGGCGCGTCGGACGAACACCTCGACCGGGGACGGGATCCCCTTGAGCGTGTGGGCGCCCGCAGCCCGCAGGTTCGCGGTGCGCAGGCAGCGGGCGGCGTCCGCGCTCAGCACGAGGGACTCGCCGAGCGCGCCGCACAGGCCTTCCAGCCGCGATGCGAGGTTGACCGTGGGACCTAGGACGGTGAAGTCGAGGCGGGTGGCGCCACCGATGTTGCCGTACGTCACAGGACCCACGTGGAGGGCGAAGCCCACGTCGGCCGTCTCGAGGCCCGCCTCGCGTCGGCGCTCCGCGACGGCCTCCAGCGCGATCTGCGCCTCGGTCACCGCCGCGTAGGCGCGTTCGACGGTGTCGGCCTCGGGGTCGATCGGGCCGACGAACACCGCGAGGACGGCATCGCCGATGAACTTGAGAACGTCGCCACCCTGCGTGTCGAAGGCGCCGACGACTGCCTCGAAGGTGTCGTGGAGGAGGCTGAGAAGTGCCTCGGGCGCCAGACGGTTCGAACGTTCCGTGAAGCCCCTGAGGTCGCAGAAGCAGACGGCTGCGTCGACCGCGACGACGTCGCCGCGTTGGATGTGGCCGTCGAGCACGCGCGTGGCAGGGTCCCGTCCGAGGTAGGTCTCGAGCAGGGTCCGCGTGCGTTGGCGGTGGGCGTGGATCCCAAAGACGAGCGATGCCAACGGCAACAGGGCTTCGATCCCGGCGAGGTGATCCGGCGAGAAGCCGAGCGGATCGCGGGTCGCGAGGGTGATGGGGGCGCGTTCGAGCCGGTCGATGCGGGGGGCCACCATCGCGACGTAGTCGGTGAACCCGTCGTCGCGCAGCTCGCTCAGGATGTCGAACGGACCGAGGTCTTCGCCGGGCGTCAGGCGGCGCCGGAAGGTGGAGGTCTCCCCGTCGTAGAGCAGGCGGAGCGGGCTCCTCGCCAGCAGGACCCCGTCGCGTCCGTACCGTCGCGGCGTGACGCTGGCGCCCTCGTCGGGGGCCCAACGGATCTGCACGCTCCGGATCTGAGGGTGCAAGGTGGGCAACGACCAGCTTGCGCGGTCGATCGGTACGCCGTCTCGTTCGCGAAGCGCTTCGCAGACGCGCGCGACGAGGTCCGCGGGGTCTCCTTCGGCGGCATTGGGGCCGAGCAGGACGGCGGCAGCATGCGGAGGGAGGGCCTGCACGTTCAGGCTCCGGTCGGGGAGGGGCGGTGGCGACGAGCTGCAGCGTAGGCCGTCAGGGCCGCCACAAGGGCTGCGAGCGGACGAGGGACCGACGTGCAGCCACGACCGGCGGTCCCCGTCGGTGGCGCGATCGCCTGCAAGCGGATGCGGTAGCCGAAGGTCTCGGCGACGTTGTCGTCGGCAGGGGCCTGGGTCACGGCGAGGACGAACGTGATCCGCTCGGCTTCGCGCGCGGCGAAGCGCTCGGCGTCACCGGACAGCGCGAGGGGGACCTCGCCCGCGTCCGGCCCGCCCTCCACCACCGCAACGCCTGCCCAAGCGGCGTCTCGGCCGCGGTCGCTCTGCGGGTC
>JBEIFN010000405.1:0-3009 GCA_040382435.1 Alphaproteobacteria bacterium | reverse complement strand
TCGGTGCTTGGAAGGACCGCATCGACACCCGGTTCGTCGAGCGGTTCCAGCGGCTCTCGGGGCCTCGCGCACCCGACGTCGCGGCGGTGGCGGCGGCCACGGCGACCATGGCGTGCGCGGGCTGCGCTGCCAAGGTCGCGCCCGTCGCGCTCGTCCAAGCCCTGCACCGCGTCACGTCGGCCACGGGCCGACACGACGGCGACATCGGCGTCGAACACGGAGATGACGTCGCGCAGGTCGGGATCTCCGGTGTGCCCGTGGTCGCCTCCGTCGACGCGTTCCCAGCTTTGGACGACGATCCCTATCTGCATGGGGAATTGGCGGCGCTGCACGCCTGCGCGGACCTGGTCGCGCGCGGTTCGGATCCGACCGCTGCGCTCGCGCGGGTGGTGCAGCCGCGCGACGCCCACCCCGGAGACCTCGCCGAGCGGCTCGCAGGCGTCGTCGCCGGTCTGCGTGCGGTCGGGGCATCGTTGATCGGTGGGCACACGGTCCTCGGGGACACCGCGCTCGTCGGGGTGACCGCGCTGGGGCCCGGGCCGGTGTCGCGGTCCGTTCTGGCCGCGCCCTGCGCCTTGGTGCTCACGCGGCCCGTGGGCGCGGGGGTCCTCGCGCGCGCCGATGCGCTCGGGTTGTTGACGAACGCCGCGCGCCGGGCGTGGCTGCATGCCGCGCGCACGCCGGTCGGAGATGCAGGGGTCGTGCTCGCGGCGCACGGTGCGCTTCAGGCGACGGACGTCTCGGGGTTCGGCCTTGGGGGGCACGCGGCGGTGCTCGCCGCTGCGATGGCAGCGGACGCGGAGCTTTGGCCCGACGCCGTCCCTGTCTACCCCGAAGCGGCTCGGTTCTGGGCCGCGGGGTTGCGGTCCTCCGCACACGTTGGCAACGCCACCCGAGACGACGTCGTCGTCGCAGGGGACGCACCGTGGTTGTGGGACCCGCAGACCTGTGGAGGTCTACTCGCTGCCGTGCCGTTCACGGCCGCCGACCAAGCCGTCGCCGCGCTCGCTGCGCGCGGGATCGTCGCCGCTGTCGTCGGGACCTTGCGTCCGGAGACGGGCGGCCCTCGTGTCGTTGTTCAGTTCGGCGCCTGACGCAGTCCGTTGCTCACGGAGAGCAGCAGGGTCGCACCTTCCATCTCGCCCCACGCCTCGGGTGAGGTGAAGAACACGGCGGAGACGATGCGCCCGCGCGCAGGATCGAGGATCGTCGAGAAGCCGAGCGCGAGCGAGAAGCCCAAGGGGCCGACCCAACGCCCGGTGCTCAACATGCCGCGCCCGTCCAGCACGGTGTAGCGGCGGGACTCTTCGTAGCTGCCGACCTTGAGCGACCGGTTGGTGACCTCGATCAGCTTGTCGGTCATCTTGTCGAGCGAGGCACCGGCCTTGTACGGGTACCAGTGCAGCGTCAGCTGCGTGTAGGCGTCGCGGCTCGTCACGAGGTTGTGCTCGTCGGCCGTGACGAGCAACTTCCATCCGGTCGGGACATCGATCGTGACGCCGCCCTGGACGCGCGTCTCGAGGGAAGGTGCCGCGCGCGCGGTGCCGGCCCAAGCCATCCACATCGTCACCCAAAGCAGCCAGCGAGCCTTCACGAAGCACCCCCGAGACGTAAGTCTAGCCCACCCAACCCCCGGGCGGGTGGCGTCACTCCACGGATTGGCCTACATCGGCCCGAGGAGGCGGCGATGTGGCGGCCGATGGGCGTGGGTTGGCTGGGCGTCGTCGCCGGTTGTGGTGGCGCGACCGAGGCGCCGCCGACGTGGCACGGCGAGGTCGCGCCGTTGGTCGCGGCGCACTGTCAGCCCTGTCACGCCGATGGGGGCGTGGGTCCTTCGTTCGAGCGCCCCGAGGACGCCGCACGCTGGGCACCTGCCATGGCGGCGGCGGTCGAGGCCCGCACGATGCCGCCGTGGCTCGCCGCGCCCACCGACGACTGCGTGCCGGCCTGGGGTTTTGAGGACGACCCGCGACTGGACGAGGAGACGATCGCGGTGTTCTCGGCGTGGGCCGCAGCGGGCGCGCCGCTCGGAGACCCTGGGCGTGCCGCGCCGCTCCCAGAGTTCGTCCCGCCCGCGGGGCTGCAGGGTGCCGCTGTGTTCGCTGAGGCGCTGGAGATCCCGAGTGACGGAGCGGATGCGGTACTGTGTCGCGATCTCGGTCCGGTTAGCGAGGCTGAAACCTGGATGGTCGCCGCGCAGGTGGTCCCACAAGCGCCCGACGTGACACACCACGCGGTCGTGACCCTCTCCGAAGCGCCGGGGCCTTCGGTGTGGACGCCGTGTCCCGGATTCGTCGCCAACGCCGATCCGATCTTGTTCTGGGCGCCTGGAACGGGTCCTCTGCGCGTGCCCGAGGGTGCGGGCGTGGCGTTGCCTGGCGCGCACCACCTGATCTTGCAGGTCCACCTTCACCCGCTCGGCGTCCCTGGACCCTACCTCGCCCCCGAGGTCCACTTGATGTTGTCGCCGACGCCTCCGGCTCGCACCGCGACGTTGTGGATGGTGGGGGATGCGCGCAACGCGGCCGAGGGGCTGCTTCCGGGGCCGGGCGACGACGGCGCCGCGGTGTTTCGGGTGCCGGCGGGCGCGGTCGATCACACCGAAGAGATGGTCCAGGTGCTGCCCGACCTGCCTGATGTGTTGTTGTGGGGCATCGGTCACCACATGCACCGCTTCGGCGCGTCGATGTCGACGTGGTGGCGCCACGCGGACGAGACGTCGTGCCTGCTGGCGACGCCGCAGTGGCAGATGGACTGGCATCGCCTCTATGTCCCGCAGCCCGACGCGCCGATTCGGCTCCGCGCGGGGGACGAGCTGCGGCTGCGCTGCTCTTACCGCAACGACCTCGATCACCCCGGCGCGGCGCAGGCGTACGACGAGGCCGGCGTCGACGGACCGGTCGACGTCGGGCTGGGGACGGGGCCGATCGACGAGATGTGTCTCGCGTTGCTCGGCCTCGTCACCCCCTGATCACTCGTTGCTGGCTCCGGGGGTGCCGCCGTTCACCG
>JBEIFN010000404.1:0-3012 GCA_040382435.1 Alphaproteobacteria bacterium | reverse complement strand
TGGTATGCGGCGGCCCGCGCGGGGTTCGTCCTGACTGTCGCGGGCGAACGGTTCGCGCCCGTCGACGTCGCAGGTGCAGGGTACCTCCCGGCGGAGATCTCGGTTCCTCCCGAACGAACCGCGAGGATCCGCGGCCGCCTCGTCTATGACTTGCCGACGGACCGGTTGCCGGCCGACTTGGCGATCGACGTCCCGCTCCGCGACCGGATGCTCACGTGGCCGTTGCGGGGGACGTTGGAGGGGGTCGCAACACCGTTGGTGGTTCTCGGGGTGGACGAGCGGCCGGTCGCGGACGCCGCCGTGACCGCCGACGGTGCGCCCGTCGAGCGCCTCCTGCCGGGCGGCCCTTGGCTTGTCGAGGCCGGTTGCGACGTCGAGGTGCGGCTGCCGGCGGGGGAGACGCTGCGCGGGACGGCGCCGTCGGGCCAGGCGTTGACCCTGCACGCGCCCGCTGCGGGCTTGGCGGCGGCGTGGCCTGTGCAAGACGCGGGACCGACGCTCGACCTTGAACGCCTCGCCGATGCTTTTGTCACGCCCGATGAGGTGGCGGCCTTCGTGCGGTCGCTGCCGGTGCGCCCGACCTCGGGGCTCGCGCTCAGCCCGACGGGCGTCCTGCGCGTCGGGGCGGCCAGCCCGGTCGAACGGGCCGAGCTCGCGCGTGTGCTGTTGCTGCGTCAGGGACGGCAGGCGGAGCTGGCCTGCGGAGAGCTCGGGCCTGCCGCGGCCTCGGCGGTGTTCGGCGCGCGCCCGGACGCGCCTTCTTCGTGGCCTTGGGCAGCCGAGGTCCTCCCGGCGGGCGCGCCGTTGCCGCGTCGGGCGGGCTACGGGCTCGTCCCTGAGTGGTGCTGGACCCTCGTCGCCGAGGGAGACGCCGGCAACCCGACGTGGCGCGAACTCGACCTGCGGCCTGCTGCGATCGCGGGCGGTCTGCCGCCTTTTGGCTGGCGGGGGGTTCCCCAGTCGGGCACCGAGCTGTGGCGCGTCGGACTCGCGCTGTCGGCACTCGTCCGCGGACCTGCGGGACCGGACGGCGCCACGTTGACGTCGCGTGACCTCATCCGCTACGAGTCGGACGCGCCGACCCTCGGGGACAAGGGGTTCGTGTTCGATCTGTTCGCTGAGGACGACGCCCAAGGCCGCTGGTTTCGGTCGATGCTCACCATCGCCGACCCGCGAGACCCTGCCGGTCAGCTCGGCGAGCGCGTCGGCGTCGGCGAGGTCGAAGCCTTCGTGTTGCGCGTCGCGGTCGTCGATCCGCTAGGGGTCGGCAGCTACGACGTCCTGCACCCGCTGTGGGAGCGCGCGGCCGGACAGGGGCCTCCCGATGCCCTGCGCGCGGCGGTCTCAGCCCCCGTGCCGGCGACGGAGCCTCGCGCGCTGCGTGCGCGGTGGCTGGGTGCGTTGGGCGGACGCTCGCCTGCGCAGGGGCTCGAAGCGCCGTTGCTCTACCACGACCTGCTCGCCCAACGTCGGGCGTCGTCGCTCGGCGGCTGGGTGGACGCGGAGCCACCGATCTTGGTGACGACGATGCAGGATCGGCCGGAGGGTCGGACATGGCGTACGCAGCTCGTTCATCCGGTCGGCGTGGCGGCCGTCGGTGCCGAGCCCGCCCCAGGACCGGTCGGCCCCGCGGTCGAGCTGCCCGGCGGTGCGGGAGCGTGGGGCGCGTTGGGTTGGTTGGCGGCCGTTGCGGGGCAGCCCGTCGACCCGCGTCCCGTGGCGTGGGCGAGCGACGTCGCGACGCTGCTCGGGCTGTCGTTCGTCGAGCAGGTCGATCAGCAGCGCGCCCGGCGCGCGGTCGAGGCGGGCGAGACCATCGGGGTGGATGCTTCGGGTCGGCTCTGGCGCTGGGATCCGGTGGCCGCCGCGGCGAGCGTCGTGCCCGCTTGGGCGCCCCTCGTCCGGCGGGCCGACGAGCCCTCCACCCTCGCGCAAGGGCCGCAGGGCGCGCACGCGCGCTGGGCCGTGGCGTCGCAGTGCGCGGTGGCCGAGGCCATGCATGGCGCCGATGAACCTGCGGTCGCGGCGCGCTGCCGCGTCGCTACCCCCTGAGGAGTCCAGATGCGCGACCGGTACGAAGCCGCAGCCGCGGAGCAAGCTGTCGCCACGTGGGGGCCGGTCGCAGGGCGTGCCCTCGCTGAGCGGACGTACACCTCGCGCCTGCTGGGTGCGGACCCCGCTCTCGTCCTTCACGGTGGGGGCAACACCAGCGTCAAGCTTCGGCGCACCGATGTGTTCGGAGACGAGGTGGACGTCTGCTGCGTCAAGGGCAGCGGCTGGGATCTCGCGACGATCGAGCCCAAGGGGCACCCCGCGGTCCGACTCGACGGCGCGCGTCGTCTGCTCGCGGTCCCCAACCTGAGCGACGAGGACATGGTCGCGACGTTGCGGAGTTTGCTGCTCGACCAAGACGCGCCGAACCCGAGCATCGAGGCGCTGCTGCACGCGTTTCTGCCCGCGATGTTCGTCGATCACAGCCACGCTGACGCGATCTTGGTGTTGACCAACCACGCCGACGCACGTGCGCGGGTGGCCGAGGCGTTGGGGCCGGGCGTCATCTGTCTCGACTACGTCAAGCCGGGCTTCGATCTCGCGGTCGCGGCTGCCGCATTGCTCGCTGAGCATCCCGAGGCGCACGCGATGGTGCTGCTCCAGCACGGGCTGTTCACGTGGGGAGAGTCGGCCGAGGCGAGCTACCGTGCGCACATTCGGCTGGTCCAGGCCGCCGAGGTCTGGATCGCTGCCCAGCCGTCGGCGACCCCACCGCCTTGGGACGACGCCCGGGTCGCGGCCGCCCAACGGCGGGTCGGACGCGTTGCGGCCTGCCTCCGCGGGGCGTTGGTCCGTGCGGGCTTGCGCACCGTGCTCGACGCGCGTTGCGACGCCCAGACGCTGGCGCTGCTCGCCGACGAGCGGCTCGACGGCTGGGTGGCTGCAGGGCCGATCACCCCTGATCACGTGATCCGCACCAAGCCCCTCGCGTGCATTGCGCGCGTTCCGCAGGACGGCGAG
>JBEIFN010000403.1:0-3017 GCA_040382435.1 Alphaproteobacteria bacterium | reverse complement strand
GGGGTCGCCGAGGAGACGGATCTTTACAGCCTGCTCGCGATTCAGGATGGCGCAGCTCGAACGCTGACGGTCCAAGGACGGGTCGCGGACGAGACCGCCGCGTCAGACGTCGTGTCGTTCCGCCTTGACCGCGCAGCGCCGACGATGCGGCCGGTGGGTGACCTGCCGAACGGCAACGTCTGCAACATGGTCCCGCCTCCGCTGAACTACAACCTGACGGACGCTCAGGACCCTGCGCCGTCGATTGAGCTGCGGACCGTGACGAACGGGTGCAGCGTCCGGCGCATCTATACGGTTGCCGACAACTGCGGCAACGCGCAGGAGGTCGTGCTCACAACGCGACAATTCCCGGCCGATCCGACCGTCGTCATCGCCATCGACGGGGTCTCCGAGGGCGACGCGGTGCCCTCGGCGAACCCGACCTACAGCCTCACCGCGGGTCAAGACTGCCTCGACTACCGCAACGCGACCCTGCGTCGCGGGAATGAGCCCGAGGTCGTCTTTATCCCTGGGTCCCTCATCGATGAGCCGGGCGACTACACGCTCAGCGTGACCACCGCAGTGTGCGGCGGGGCTCAAGTCAGCGCGACGCGCCGGTTTACGATCCTGCAGCGACCCGAGGCCGTCCTCGTTGCGCCCGCGCAGGTTGCTCAGGGTGGGTCGGTTGTCCTCGACGCGCGCGGGAGCAACGCTCCGGCGCAGATCGGCGGCATCGTCCGCTACGAGTGGGACACGAACGGCGACGGCTTCTTCGATGCCCGCGAAGGCACCCAGTCGACGACGACCTTCGAGGCGAATCGCGGCGACGGCGTCTTTACGATCCGCCTGCGTGTCACCGCCGGGAACGGCGCGACGGCCGAGGCCTCAGCCGTGATCCGCGTGACCGACGTCAACCCGACATGCTTCCTCACCACGGATGCCCTTGAGGTCGACCAAGGTCAGGCGATCACCTTCGACGCCGCAGGCACGGTCGCGGGGCACCCGAGCGACCCGATCATCGCCTTTGATTGGTACTTCGAGAACCTCCCCGGCCCCGGCGTAGAGCCCGACCAGTCCATCTTCGGCCAAGACTTCGCCCTCTACGTCTTCGACGCCCCAGGGCCCTATCGTGTGACGCTGGTGGCGCGTGACCTCGACTCGACCTGCTCGGCGTCGGTGGACCTCGTCGTACGCGACGTCCCACCGTCGATCAGCGACCTCGTGGTGTTCGACGCCGCGCGCCAAGTCGAGGGGCAGCCGACGGCCTTCGCCGTGACGGCGTCGCCGGGTGGGAACGACCCCATCGTGAGCTTCGCGTGGGACTTTGGGGACGGCTCGCCGATCCTCGAGGGGCCCGTGGAGCGCAGCCCCACGCACACGTATGCGAACAATGGGACCTACACGACGCGGGTCACCGTCACGGACGTGAACGGCTCGACGGACGAAGCGTCCGTGCAGGTCGTCGTCGCGGACCTCGACCCGATCGTCGAGGTCGTCGGCCCTGTACTGGGTGTCGAAGGGCAGGCGCTGGTCTTCTCGGCGGGCAACACCCGCGAAGGCGGACCCGGAGACCCTTTGCGTGCGCTCCGCTGGAGCTTCGGCGATGGCACACCGGTCGTGAACAAGCGCCCGGACGAGCGCGACGTGACGCACGTCTTCGAGCGGGACGGCGCTGTCGTGGTCACGCTGACGGCCGTAGACGAGGACGACGAGCGCCCTGGGACGAAGAACGTGACGATCTTCGACGTCTCGCCCGCGGCTGACTTTGCGGTGCTCTTTCCGCCGGGCACCAACACCGGCGTCGAGGGCGTGCCGCTGCGCCTCGACGCGACGACGAGCACCTCGGGGGCGCCTTCAGACCCCATCACGACTTACCGCTGGGACTTGGGGAACGGCGTCGTCCGAGAGGGCCCGGGGCTCGCGACGCTGGACTACGCCTGGCCGGACAACGGCACCTTCCTGGTGCGTCTGACGGTCGAAGACGAGGACGGCAGCGAAGACTCTGCAGAGTTCACCGTCGAAATCGTGAACTCCGCACCGCAACTCGAGATCGCGCTGCCCGAGGGCAGCTTGGAGATCGGCGTTGAGCAGACGTTCACGGCCCGCGTCGTGGACGTCGAGGACGACGTACCCACCATCACGTGGGACATGGGCGACGGCACCGTGCTGAGCGGCGCGGTGGTTCGGCACACCTATGATCGTATCCAGCGCTTCCGCATCCGCGTCTCGGTCGACGACGGCGACGGCGGTATGGACGAGGCGGAGGTCAACGTCGACGTCACGCGCGCCCTCCCCCGCGTGACCGCTGAGAACCGCTACGAGGGCGTCGAGGGCGAGGCGCTGAGCATCGACGTGGTCGCCTTCGCCGCTCAGCAGGACGACGCTTCGTTCGACGGCCCCGTTCAGGTCCCGGCGCCCGCGCTCCCCGAGGGCGCTCGATTCACACTGACCGAGCCCGCTGGACCCGAGGGTCGACGAACAGCGCGCATCCAGTGGACACCCTCCTTCGTCGATGCGGGCGAGTTCACGGTCCGCCTGCGCGTCATCGCGCCCTCCGGCCTCATCCGCGAGCGCAGCTTCACGCTCAGCGTCGAGGACGCGGGCACGCCTTTCGCGGTCGCGGCGAGCGTCGTCGACGGCGAAGGCCGTCTGCGGGTCGTCGAATACGGTCGCGACCCGAATGACCGGCGCCTGACGTTCCGGCCGCGTGACGAGGTCCGGCTGGCGAACGGTGTCGGCGGGCTCGCAGCCGATCCGAGCGGTCGCTTCGTGTTTGCCGCATCGCCCGGCAGCGGCGGCGTGGCCGTGATCGACCTTGCCCGCCCCGAGCTCTCGGCGTCTTACGACCGCCTGATCCGGACCGGCTTAGGCTGTCTCGACGTCGCCGCAGGCACGACCTCCAACGGGACGTCGCGCGCTTGGGCGCTGAACGCCGACAGCGACTCGGTGACCGTCATCGACGCTGAGCGCCTCAAGGCACTGCGCACAGTGCCGCTCGGCGCGATGGGCCGTGCGACAGGGCTGGCCTATCTGCCCGC
>JBEIFN010000402.1:0-3045 GCA_040382435.1 Alphaproteobacteria bacterium | reverse complement strand
CCGCACGACGAACCCCCGCAGTCGAGATCGCAGTTCGCGTATTCCTCCCCGATCTCCGGAGAGCAGATGCCGTCGCCGCACGTCAGACCGCCGCCGCAGTCCGCCTCGCAGCTGTACGGGTCTTCGTAGACCTCCGGAGAGCAGATCCCGTCCCCGCAGGTCAGCCCCACGCCGCAGTCCGCGCTGCAGCTGTATGGGTCTTCGCCGTAGTAGGCATCGCAGACGCCATCGCCGCAGACGAGCGGTGGCGCTCCTGTGTCGTCCGCCAGCGCCACGGTTTCGACGCCGACGAACCCCACGAACCACAGTCCGATCGCGACGGTCCAGAACTGCATCGGGCCTCCTCAGGGTCGTCTCCCCTATTCGGCCCGCCACCCCGGCGGCTCGCGTCGAGGTTTCGTCAACGTCGCTACGGAACCGGCGCCGTCGCCCCCGTCACCGTCGCGCTCAACGCCTTGTCGACCGCCGCGAGCAGCGCGGCATCGTCGGGCGCCGTCCCGCTCGGGAACCGCGCCACGACGCGCCCAGCGCGGTCCACGACGAACTTCTCGAAGTTCCACTTGACGTTCGCGCCGGCCCCGACCTCGCTGTCGACCAGAAAGCGGTACAGCGCGGAGCGTTGCGCGCCATTGACGTCCTGCTTCTCCAAGATCGGGAAGGTGACCCCGTAGTTGCGCTGGCAGAAGTCGGCGATCTGCTCCGCCGAACCAGGCTCCTGACCGGCGAACTGGTTGCAAGGAACCCCGACGATCTCCAGCCCGCGCTCGCGGTACCGCTCGTACAAGGACTGTAGCCCCGCATACTGCGGGGTGTAGCCGCACTTGCTCGCGACGTTCACGAAGAGAACGGCCTTGCCGCCCAACGACGCCATGTCGAAGTCGCCACCCGTCAACGTATGCGTCTGCACCGCCGAGAGCGACACAGGTGCCGCGACCGCCGGCGCCGGAGCCGCCACCGCTCCGACCCATTCCCACGCACACCCGGCCCCCGCCATGCACGCCACCATCACCGCCCAAGTCCACCGCGTCATCCGGCCCCCAAGAACAGCAACATCGTAGCCGACGCGCACGGCCCCGCTCCTGCGCGTGACGAACCGAGTCATGCCTCAGCATCCGGCGACAACGACGCGACCGGCACGACCTCGTGAAACGCCTCGTAATCCACGCTGAAGCTGCCGTCGGACTGCGGGTGCAGGACGTCACGGAAGGCGACGCCATGGCGAAAGTCGTGCAGGTAATAGAACTGTTGCGCATGCAGCTGCGCGCCGAGGGTCACGTCGTGCGCCGTGAGCAGCGCGATGACACCGAGCAGCCGATCGTCGGGCCGACCGTCGACCAACAACGGCGTGAGCGGGCTGCGATCGTCGAGATGATGAAGGATCGTCCAAGTGAGTCGGAAGATCGGTGAGTAGCCGCGCTCGGGCGCCAGCTCGAGCATCCGTCGCATCTTGACGCCTTCACGGGTCGTATGCTCGACCAAGGCGACCAGGCGAATGTGCGCGTCGAGCACATCTTGGCCCCGAAGGTTGCCGACGCGGAACGAGAACGTGGGGACACCGTCCATCGTGGTGAAGATCGCCACGCGGCTGAACACGATTCG
Organism: Alphaproteobacteria bacterium; assembly: GCA_040382435.1. GTDB lineage: Bacteria > Myxococcota_A > UBA796 > UBA796 > JBEIFN01. The sequence continues at coordinate 1,446 of JBEIFN010000402.1, read as the reverse complement.
TGCGTTCGGTCGCGACACCCGCGCAAACGCCGCGCCGGTCGCGACCGCCGTGAACAGCAGCCCGACCGTCGCCTCCAAGGTGACGACCAGGTGGGAAGGCCACCCGTCGGGCGCGATCGAGCCATAGCCGATGGTGAAGAACGTTTGGACGGAGAAGGCGAACGCCTGCTCGAACGACCCGTCGTACCCGGCGAGATCGGACGGCATCCACCAGTAGACGCACGCGAACGCGAGGTTGATCAGGACGATCGCCGCGACGAGCACGCCGAAGAAGAACGGCCAACGGCCCGCGAGCAGCCGGTCGTACCACACACGGTGCAGCCCCGCGTCTCCGTCGACCGTCACCCGGGTCGCACGCGCGGCCGCCGCTCGCCAACGGGGCAACCACCGATCGAGTCCCTGCCCTTCTTGGTCCGACATGCGCCCCCCGCCGCAGTCGTACGGCTAGATCCCGGACCCCGCAACCCTCCTGCGCCCAATCCGGATAGACAGAGGCCGAACGGAGGAGCCCGATGCGCGCCATGACCGTGTTCGTGACCGCCTGGATGGCGAGCTGCACCTGCGGGACCGAACGCCCCTCCCCGACGACCGAAGCTCGCGTGGCGGATGGCGTTGTGCTCGCACCCGGGTGTGAGGCCATGGAGGCGTGCATCGCCCGGTGCCCCGCACCGACGTCGGAGCAAGCCAAGGTCAACGGAGCCTGCCACCTCGCCTGCGCCAAGGACTTGGACGCCGCGTTCGAGAGCGCTTCGCACGCGCTCGCCGCGTACGCGCGCAGCTGCGACGGCCCAAATGCCGCGTTCTGGAACCGGTTCCACCCGACGCCGGTGACGCCGCCATGACCGGTCGCAGGCTCGTCGTCACCGGCGCGTCCACCGGCATCGGCCGCGCCATCGCGCGCGCCGCGCGCAACGCGGGCTACGAGGTCCTCGGCACGGTCCGCAAGCCGACGGATGCCGCCTCCCTCGCCGCGGAGGGGATCGCCTCGGCCACGCTCGACGTCACCGACGCACGAAGCCTCGACGCAGGCACGGCCGAGATCCTCGCTTGGTGCCAAGGCCGCCTCGACGCGCTCATCCACAACGCGGGCACGGCGTACCCGGGCCCATTCGCGCTGCTGCCTGCCGACGACCTACGCGCGCAACTCGAAGTCAACGTCGTCGGCCCACAGCAACTCACCGCGCGCCTCTACGACGCGCTCCGCGCCGGTCAGGGCCACGTGCTGTTCGTCTCCTCGGACAGCGTGAGCCAGCCGCCGCCGATGCTCGGTGCGTACGCGGCGTCGAAGCGCGCCCTCGAAGGACTCGCCGACTCCTTCGCGATCGAGGCGCTCGACGACGGCATCACCGTCTCGATCCTGCGCCCCGGTCCGTACGCCACAGCGATCTGGGGAACGTCCATCCCGCGAGGAGAAGCCCACACCGCGCAGCCCGGCGCGGAGCGGTT
>JBEIFN010000401.1:0-3046 GCA_040382435.1 Alphaproteobacteria bacterium | reverse complement strand
GCCATGCCGCGCTCGACGCGGTCGTCGCCACGGCCGCCGTCGCCGCCGAGCTGGGCTGGGGCGTGAACGCTGGCCACGACCTCGACCGCCACAACCTGCCGCCGTTGGCGGCGGCGGCGCGGATCGCCGAGGTCAGCATCGGGCACGCGCAGATCTGCCGCGCCCTCGAAGTTGGCACCCACCAAAGCGTACGCGAGCTGCTCACCGCGCTCGGCCATCCGGCCCCGGAGCTTCCATGAACCGCCTATTCCTTGCCTGCGCCGCCGTCGCCGCCGGGTCATGCAGCGCCCCCTGCACCGAGATCGGCTGTGCCGACGAGGGCCTGACCATCACGCTCACGCCGAGCCAAGGCTGGAACGTCGGCGTGTGGCAGTTCGAGGGCGCGGCCGATGACACCGCGTTCAACTGCCAGATCAACCTCCCGGTCGTCGATCTGGAAGGACTCGTCTGCGGGAGCATCGGCACTGTCCGGTTCGTCGACGGCGTGCCCGACGCCCTGTTCTTGTCCGGCGACACCTTCGACGACGTCACGCTGACCGTCCGCCTACTCAAGCCCGGCGAGACCGCCTTCGTCGACGTCGCCACGCTCGACGAGCCGGTCGACTACGACAAGTTCTACCCCAACGGCGAGCAGTGCCCGCCCGGATGCGACGCGGCAGCCACGGTGTTCTCGTTCGAGACGTCTGCCGATGTCTCGCCGGCTGACACGGCCGACAGCGCGGGCTAACACCGCGACCCGGAGGTTTGATGGCCATCCCCGCACAAGAGGTCGCGAAGAAGTTCGATCGCGTCGCCTCCACCTATGACTTCCTCACCGGCCTCAACCCCGGCTACGGCGACCACGTCGCGACCAGCGCGCGCCGGATGCAGCTCGGACCCAAGCCGCGCATCCTCGACCTGTGCTGCGGCACGGGAACATCGACGGCCGCGATCCGTGCCGCCTACCCCGACGCCGAGATCGTCGGGCTCGACATCTCCGCCGGGATGCTCGAGAAGGCCCGGAAGAAGACCGGACTCAACGCCCAGTTCGTCCACGGCGACGGCATGGACCCGGGGGCTCACGTCGAAGGCACGTTTGACGGCATCCTGATGGCCTACGGCATCCGCAACATGCCCGACAAGGACGTCGCCCTCGCCAACGTCCTGCCGCTGCTCAAGCCTGGCGGCGTGATCGCGTTTCACGAGTATTCGGTCGCCGACTCCTCGTGGTCCACGGCGGTCTGGAACGCCGTCTGCTGGACGATCATCATCCCCGGCGGCGTGATCACGGCGCCAGGATCCGACATCTACACCTACCTGCGCCGCTCCGTCGTCGAGTTCGACGGCGTCGACGCCTTCGAGGCTCGCCTGAGCCGCCACGGCTTCACCGACGTCCGCACCGAGCCGATGGCGGGCTGGCAGCGCGGAATTCTCCATACGTTCCTCGCCCGGCGACCTGCTGAGGCCACCGCTTGAACCCGCTCGCGCTCGCGTTCGCGGTCACCTTCAAGACCGTCGCGACCGTCGAGGTCCTCGGCTCAGGCGATGACCGCGCGGCGTCGCGGCTCGAAGCGGCCGTGCAGGCCGACCTCGACGGCCTCATCGCGTGTTGGGCGGCTGCCAAGCCCACCGACGACGAGCCCCTGCACTTCCTCACCGCCGTCGCCAAGATGAACCCCGCCGACGGGCACATCCGCAAGTGGGACGTCACAGCACCCTCGGGGAGCGCGGGCCTCGACGCCTGCCTCGAAGGCCGCGCTCAAGGATGGGTCGTCGCGCCTCCCCCGCAGTTCGCCGACCGCTACCGCGTGACCATCCGGTACGCGTGGGTCGACGAGACAGGCCGGCTCGCGGCGCCCCCCCAGCCCTAAGGCTCGCCCTCCCGCGCCGACGAGGACTTGGGGTCAACCACCCACAACGTCCCCTTCGCACGGGCGATCCACACACCCTCCGCGAGCGGCTCCTCAGCGAGCGCGCCGCCTCCGGTGGGCCTCCACCGCCGTGGCGCGCCGGCACAGCCCGCACCACGCTCAACGACCCTCCCCGTCCCCCGCATCGACGACCGGCACCGCACGATGCGCCACGCCTGGTCGGCCGCGACCTCGGGCCAACGGGCGCGCAGACCATCGCGGAAGCGTACCTCGACCTCGGCGGTCGTCGCGACGTCCAACCCCGTGTGCAGCCAGGCGTCGCGCTTGCTTCGGTAGTTCACGTCGGTGCGGACTTCGTCGTGCAGCACCCGCCGCCCGCCGGCAAAGACGTCCAAGCGCGCGCCAATCCCCTGCCGGTTGTCGGGCTCATCCACGCGAAACGTCAGCCAATGACGCCCCTCCCCGAGCCGGTTGAGCCACAGGCGGTTGTCTTCGCTGACGTTCTGCCCGCCGACGCTGGCATCGACGAACAGCAGGTCCACGCGACCATCGCCGTCGAAGTCTCCGTAGGAGACGTCGCGTGCCGTGCCGCGCAGCCCATGTTCGTCGACGGGAACGTACCGAAACCGCCCGTCCGGCTCGGCGAGGAAGACGATCGCGCCAAGGCCATAGACGGCACCCGACTCCGGATCCTCCGAGAACGTCTGACGATCGACCCACACGAGGTCCTGATCGCCGTCGAGGTCGAGATCGACCGCGACCCCCGCCATCATCGCGGGGAACAACGTCATCGTGACGCCGTCCTCCGTCGCCGAGATCGGGTACGGCGCGGGCAGCCCCTCCACCCCGTTGAGGAAGCCCAGGCCCGAGGCCTCCGTGATGTCGGCGAAGCGCAGCGCCCCGGGTCGGGAGTCGTTGCGGAGCACGCGGACGATCGGCGCGTTGTGCTCCAAGGTCCCCGCCGACATCCGGCCTTTGTTGCCCGAAGCGATCAGGTCGAGATCCCCGTCTCGGTCGAGGTCGACCGCGAGGATCGAGTGGACATGTCCCTGCCCGAGCGTCCCGTGGGCGCCCCCTTCGACGACCTCGTTCCCCACCTCGACCATCCGCGCGCTGCCCGGCGTCGACTGGTTGTGAAACAGAAACAACCCGCGGTCCCAACCCCCTTGGTAGCCGACCTCGTTGGGGTCCTGGGT
>JBEIFN010000400.1:0-3050 GCA_040382435.1 Alphaproteobacteria bacterium | reverse complement strand
GCCGCCTGTTCAGCCCCGTCGAGCCCACCCGCGCCGCCGATGCCTTCGCCCTGCTCCGCGCGGCGCCGGTGACGACGACACCGAGCGAACCGATCGGCCCGGTCGGGCCAGAGCCCGACGCCGAGCCGGCAGCGCCCGCGCCCACGCCGCCTACGCCGCGCGAGGACCTCGACGCCGCCGACGTCGAGGAGGACGTCGACGAGGGCGACCCGGAGAACGTCGAGAGCGCCAAGCCGACCCCGCAGCGTTGGCTCGCGGGCGTCCGTCAGCGGCATCGCGACCGAACGACGTCGTCCAGCGCTTGGTACGCGGCTGCGCGTCCCCACGGCGGGCGCGCGCTCGTGGAGCTGCACGTCGGCGCCACCACCTCGGACGTGCACCGCGCGGCGACCAGCCTCGGCGCCCTCGACGCCGAAGGTGCGACCAGCGCGCTGTTTTGGGTGGAGGGGCCGCGCAAGGGCGTCGCGCCGAGCGGTCAACTCGCGGTCGGCTACGCGCCGAGCGCCTGGCTCGACGTCACCGCTACGGTGGGGCTGGATCTTGCGCGCGACATCGTCGGTGTCGGCCTGATGGCCGAAGGCCAGGACGCACCGGCGGTGACCACGGTGCCGACGACCGTCCCTCGCCCGCGCGTCGGCGCGCGCTTGCGGGTGTGGCCCGTGCCGACGGGCTTGGCCAAGCCGTTCCTCTCGGTGGGTGCAGAGGTCGCGTTCGTCGCCGACTGGCGGTTCACGACGCCGGGCGCCGAGGGCTTCGCGCGACCCCCGGGCGGCGTGCTCCCGTGGATCCTCGCGGGCGGCGGCGTTTCGCTCGACCCGACCCCGCGCGCCGGGTTCTTGGTGGGGATCGACGCGGCGATCCCGCTCGGTGCGCTGTCGCTGACCCGCACCGCAGGAGAGCTGGTCGGCCCGCCGCCGCCGCTGCCGATCTCCGCAGGCTGGGCGCTGCGGCCCACACTGGGCGTCCAGCTCAGGTTCTAGGCGCGCTCAGCGCGGCGACGCGCCGTGGCGACGCGGACGTTGCGGCGGCGTTGGAGGCGCTTCGGGCCGCGTCGCCTCGGGCAGCGGATCGGCGTCGAGGACGAGCCGAAAGCCCAAATCGTCGAACACGACGTCGGGCAGGTAGCCCATGCGCCAGCCCACGCGCGCTTCACGCAGGCCGAGCCGGAAGCTCCCGCCGCGGACGACGCGCGTCGGACGCGACACGTTCGGGGACATCCAGGCGTCGAGTCCCCCAGCGGGGCGATGGACGTAGGCGTCCAAGGTCCACTCCATGACGTTGCCTGCGAGATCGCAGAAGCCGCCCGGGTTGGCCGGCCGCGTACACACAGGGTGCGGTGCCTCGCCGCTGTTCTCGCGCGTCCAGCCCGCGTCGCTCGCGTCGTCGCCAGCCGGATAGCGGCTCTCCCGGCCGCTATGTGCCGCCGCAGCCCACTCCGCTTCGGTCGGCAGACGGTAATGCCGCCCCTCGCGTTGGCCCACGGCGCGTGCGAACTGCATCGCCTCGCTCCACGAGACGTCGGCCACGGGGCATTCGGGGCAGTCGCCAACGCTGAAGAAGGGGTGGACGGCCGACCATTGACGCCGGGTGATCTCGGCGCGCGTCATCCAGACGACGCCATCGAGGATCACGACGCGCTCGGGCTCGTCCCATGCTGACGGCCCGTCCGCGGTCGGCGAGCCGTCCTGTGCGGGACCGGGGACCAACGGGAGCAAGTCGCCGAGCAGCGTCGAGGACCGGGGCGCGATCGTCTCTTGTCCGGCCCACCCCTTGGACGCGGAGGTCTGCGCCTCTGTCGCGACCCGCTCGCCGAGGGCGTCGACGACGTCGACCCCTTCGATCGACGGGGCATCGAAGACGCTCGCCTCGATCGGGGGCGCGTCCGACGGGGTGGCACTGGATGCAAGATCGTCGGTCTGCTGCGCCATCGCGATGCCCCACGCGAACCACCCGAACCCCATCGCGCCTCCCCGCCGGGTGGAATACCCCAGCGGGCATGTCTCCGTCCCCTACCCGCCCACAACGCGCGCGGATTCTGCGTGCCGCGCCCTCCGACCGAGCCCGCGACCACCACGTGACGTGGGCAGCGCTCGCGCTTCTACTCGCCGCGGCCGACCTCGGCTGGCAGGCCGACGCGGTGTGGGCGCCGTCAGGTGTGAGCGCGCTCGGACCCGGGCCGTTGCGGGATCTGGCGGCGGGGTGGGACGCGAACCTCGTCGGCGGTGGATGCGCCTGGCTGAGCGCGGGTTTGGCCGGGGTCGCGGTCGCGCGCGGCACGGCGCGTGGCCCTTGGCTGTTCGGCGCGTGTGTGCTTTGGGCGCTCGCGGTGGGTGGGCTCGACGGACGGCTCCCCTGCACGACCGATGTGGCGCTGCTCGCGGTGACACTGACAGCGGCGTGCAGCACCGGCTGGCGACCCGGGCGCATCGTCGCGGCGGTCGAGGGGTGGTCGTGGTTCGCGTTGCGGTTCGCGTGGCTCGTGGTCGCCGATGACCTGGTGGGGCGGGCCCTCGGCGGGGGCGCCGGAGGCCTTCTCGCGCGGCCGTGGAGCGGCGGCGCGGTGGGCGCTTGGGTGCAGGAGGCGGGCGGCTTGCTCGCGGCCCCCTGGCTGGTGTGGCCCTGGTTGGCGCCGCGCGGACGGGCGGTGATGGGGTTGGGGCTGGTGGCGGTCGCGTTCGGCGTGAGCGCGGTGAGCGTCTCGGGCGTCATGCCCGTGGTGGCGGTCGCGGTCGCGTTGGCGGGGATGGACGACGACTGGGTGGCCGCCCGCGAGCCCCGCGCGCAGTGGACGGCACCGACCGGGACCGCTGGGCAGCTGGTCCCGCTGGTGCAACGCCTCGTCTTTGGTGCGGGCCTGCTGTGGGTCGTCGCGCCCGTGGTCGGCGCTTCGGCGACGCTGCGTGCTTCGGGGGTGCCCACGGCGACCCATGGCGCGCGAAGCGACGGTCCGCTGCGTCTCACGGTGGACGGGGCGCGCGTTCCTTGGCGCGTCCTCGCCGCCGAGGAGGCTGCTTGGGCGCTGCCGACGTCGTGGCCGAGGATCGACGCGG
>JBEIFN010000399.1:0-3054 GCA_040382435.1 Alphaproteobacteria bacterium | reverse complement strand
GGTGCCCTCGGGCAGATCGACTTCGGCGCGCGTGACGCGGACGAACGAGCTCTCGACCCGGGCGAGCGCGCGGGCTTCGGCGTCGTCGAGCGTGTCGTAGGGCGGGGCGATCACGGTGGGCGCCCACGCGCGGGGCGGCGTGATCGCGCGAAACGGAAACACCTCGGCCATCGTTCCTCCGTCGCGCGCCGGTAGCGTGGCCGTGGGCTGGCGGCGACCTTTCGCGCCGGGGTAGGGCGACGGGGACGGAGGCGCGATGTCGGACTTTGAGACCGTACGGGCGATCTTCGAGGGTCGCGGCGCGGCGCGCGGGCTCTCGGGCGTGGGCGGCGTCGACCTCCCCGGCGGCGGGAGCTACTACGCGGGCCGCTTTCTGCGCGTTCCTTTGCCCGAGGCAGGTCTCGCGCGCGCGCACGCGCTCACGCAGGCGGTGCACGCCGCTCGGCGCGCGGCGGGCGATGCGGCCGGGGCGGTGCCGACGCTGCTGCGTTCGCCCGACACCGACGTCGGAGAGCTCGCGATCGATCTCGCGGCCGCCGAGGAGGCCCTCGACGTCGGGTCGTTTGATGTGCGCGTCGATGGCGCGGCGGATCTTGGCGGTCAGCGGCTGGGGCTTTCGGCCGACGAGGTGGCGATCGCGTGGCTGCCGCACACCCCGCCGCCCGACGACGGCGCCGACGCCTGGGTGGTGGTGCAGGTCTCGGTTCCGGGAGGCGCGGAGGCCTGGACCGAAGCGGGGAGACTTCGCCCGGGGCAGCGTCTGCTGACGATCGGGGCCCACCCGCTCGACGCTGCCGTGGTGCCGGCGCTCGCGGAGCCTGCGATGCTCGCGGTCGCGGTCGACGCGGCGGGCCACGCGCTCGCGCTGCTCCATCCTGCGTACAGCGCGACCCACCGTGTGGTGACGACCGACCAGGCCGGTGTCTCGATCCAGTCCATCGTCCGGCTCCGGGATGGCGCGACGCTCGCCCATCTCATCCTATGGCGCGCGGATCAGCTGGAGGCGGAGCCGGCGCCAGCGACCCGCGCCCGTCCGCGCACCTTGGTCACTGAGGGCTTCTCCGATCGGGTGTTGACGCTCTCGGAGCGCGGGGTGCTGCTTCAAAAGGTCCACTTCCCGAAGTTCATGGAAGGGTACGACGTCTACCTCGGTCGGCGCGGGGAGCTCGCGACGACGGTCCGTGAGGTCGCGGCCGTGTTTCAGGTCCGGGTGGAGGGCGTGTCGCTCGCGGTGGCGTCGCACGGCATCGTGGTGGGCGGTCGTTCGGTTCGCCGGGGCGAGGCCGTCCCGCTGACGGGAACGGTGTTTCTCGAGGTTCAAGGCCAGCGCTACGAGGTGCGTGACCTGCGGGGGGTGCAGCTGCCAGGGTGGCCCTACGTGGCCGAGATCCGCCGCGCGTCGTCGTCGACCTCGATGCTCTGGGGCCGGTCCTACGTCATCGGGCGGAGCCGCGAGGCGCGCGTCGTGCTTCCCGACGTCCCCGACAACCACAACATCGCCTGGCGTCCGGAGGTCGCAGAGGGATCGACCGTCCGCACCGGTAAGGGCGAGATCGAGAAGGCGCGGTTCTATACCGACTCGATCATGGTCGCGACCGAGCATGTCGCGCTCGATCTCTCGGGGGACCCAGCCGTGCTGCGGGGCGCGGCGCGCGACTGTTACGCCTACGTTCGCCGTGGTGCGGACATCGCGGTCGTGGCGCCGATGCGGGTCGAAGCAGGTCCCCACAGCGCGTCCCTGCGTCCCGGTGACGAGCTGCTGGTGGGCAACTGTGTCCTGCATCTCGCGTATGCGGCGTCGGCGGCCGCGCCGGTCGAGGCCGCGGCCACGGCTGCGCCGCCTGTCTTGGTGTTGCCGTCGTTCGAAGCCCTGGGGACGCGCGACGTCGAGGACGCGGATCTCGACGCGCCGGTGCGGCGTCCGCGCGACCGTGGCCAGCCCGCCGCGCCTGTGGCCTCGGTCGCTCCCGTCGTGGCGCCGGAGCAGCCAGCGGCGCCGGTGTTGCGCCCGCGCGCGGGCCTGCCGCAGCTCGCGCCGGATGCGGAGTCCCTCGCGCCTCCGCGTTCTCGCCCCCGACGTCCCCCGAGTGTCTCCGATCTGCCGGATGCCTCGGGGCCGCTCACCCCGCTGCGCCTGCCCGCCGAGCTGCCGCCGATGCGTCTCGAGCCGGCACCTGCGCCGGAGCCGGTGCCTGCGGGGTTCGGCACCCTGTCGGACGAGCTGGAGCTGATCGAGGACGACGCGCCGACGGAGCCGCTGGGGGGCGTGGGCGACGAGGTCGTGCTCGACGAGGACGCGGCTCCGCCGAATTCCGGGGACCTCGGGCCGGTCGCCCACGTGCCCCCGGCGACCTCGCATGCGGCGGGGTCTGTCGCGGTCGTTGACGAGGCGACGGTGCGGATGGAACTCGCTCGGCCGGCGCGCCTCGTGCGGTCGGGCTGGGTCGCGGTGGGGGTCGTGCGGATCGGCAACCATGCCGGTTGCGAGGTCGTGATCCCGGAGACGCGGATCGTGCCGGACCAGGTGTTTGCGGCGCGGGAGCACGTGACGCTCCGGGTTCGAGGTGCCGCCGCCGAGATCGTTGGCCTCGGCGTCGATGCGCGCTTGGGGGACCAGCCTGCCGCGCTCGGCGTGCTGGCGGCAGATGCCGTCCTCGGTGTCATCCGTCGGGACGAGACGGGTGCAGAGGACGTCGTGGTGCGACTCCGCCTCGTCGCGGACGCTGCGCTGCCCGACCCGCGGTCCCGACTGTTGTCCTTGGACCTCGGCGACGCTCAGGTGGTCGCCCTCGGCGTCGTCGGACTGCCGGTGGGCGTCGAGCGTGCCGTGGCATTCGACGGCTTTCGGGCGAGCGCAGCGGTCGGTTCCGGTGGCGAGCTGACGCTGTCGGACTACCTCGATGCGTACCGCGATCCGGCCGCGCCCGGTGGCTTCCGCTCTTGGCTGGTCTCGGTCGGCGGGCGATTCACCACGCTGCCCGAGGATGGGCGTTCGTTCGTGATGCATCCGGGTGACCGGCTGGTGGTCGGCGCGGCTGTCTGGGTCTACCAACG
>JBEIFN010000398.1:0-3065 GCA_040382435.1 Alphaproteobacteria bacterium | reverse complement strand
GCCTCCTGACGGGATTCATGCAACAAGCGGGCCGGCGTTAGGGTGGCGTTGGACCGTGCTTCGTGTCCAGCGCAAGCTCCCAGTCCCAGGCGAGCGAGCGCACGGACGCGCCGCCCGCAAACCGTGTCGTCAGACCGGTCTGCTGCACGCCCTGGCGCCACCAATGGCCGGTGGCGACGTCGACGATGACGGCGGGGGCGTGCGCGTCGCTCTGGCGGTCGAGGCTCCAGTACCGGGTGGCGCTGGCCATCTCCTGCATCCAGTCGCCGCCGGCGCGTCGGTGCGCTCGCTCGCCTGGGACTGGGAGCTTGCGCTGGACGCGAAGAACGGTTCAACGCCATCTTGATGCTGGCTCGCTTCTTGCACGAATCCCGTCAGGAGGCCCCATGCGACTTGCCCTCGGATTCCTCACCATCCTCACCGCCTGTCAGACCGGCGAAGGCGCCGACGACCTGCTGTTGATCGACTGCGCGTTCGTCACCGAACCGACCGACTGGGCGCAAGCCCTCCCCGACGGGACGACACCGTCCCAACGCCTCGACGCTGTCGCCGACGGTGCCGCCACGGGAGCCGACGGCGCCGCGTTCGGCGGCACGCTCTCCTTGACGGCCGAGGCCGCGAGCCCGGAGATCGACCGGAGCGACGCCGCCGACCTCTCTGTCTGCGCACCGCGCCTGCGCCTCCCCGTCCGCGCCGCGCTCGCCGAGGGCGACGTGGTCCTCGCCGACGTCGTCGGTGAGCTGATCACCGACCCCGACCTGCCCGCTCCGGCCACCTTCGACGCCGCGATCGCCGACCAGCCGCGCTTCGGGCTGCAGGCCGCCCTCGAAGACGGTGAGGCCGTCAACGGCGTGTACCTGCACCTCGACACGACGGAGAGCGGGACGTCGGGTCGCGTCCATGCACTGGTCTCGGGTGAAGACGCCGAGGTCGCTTGGCAGCGCGACGTCGACTTGCTCCCCTTCACCGTCGCACCGTGACCAAGCGCGCGAACGCCGACGTCGCCATGCCCAGAAGGGTAGACCGACCAGCGTCGCGAGGGGCGCGAAGCAGAGCGCGCCCCAGATCGCCACCGTCGCCAACATCTGTCCCCCGCTGAGCAAGCCCTCCAAGGCCGCTTCGGCCTCGTCGAGCGGTGACCAGGACGCCACCACCGACGCGGGGCCGCCCGTCCCGAGATGTACCTGCAGCGTCGACATCGCGATCTGACCCTCGAGCGCGCGGAGCCGGCCCTCGGTGGCGTCGATGGTCTGCCGAACCCGCGCGAGCTCCCCCTCGACGCGGAGGATCTCGTCCACGCCGTGCGCACCCGCGAGCAGCTCGCGCAGCCTCGTCTCCAACGCACGCTGATTCGACAACGCTGCTTCGACGTCGACCCTCTCTTCGGTGACGTCGTCAGACGCGAGCGTGCGCCGTTCGACGCGCACCGCGGACGCCGCGATCGTCTCGATCAACGCGTCCAGCTCGACCTCCGGAACACGCACGGTGACCTCCGCGTGGGCCGCTGGACCTTCGGGGACGACCTCGCTCGCGGCGACGAAACCTCCACGCGCCTCCGTGGCCGACACGACCCCCGCGACGCCCGCGACGACGTCGTCGACCGCAACCGCGAGCGTCGCCCGGCGGATCACCGCTCGGCGCACCGCGACCGGGGACAGAAGGCCCGCGCCACCGCCGACAACCGGGGCCTCCGCCGCGGCCTTCGCGGCCGACATGCGAGGCGCACCGGGCGCATCGCCGACCGGCGACTCCGGCGCCGCGCTGGAGCAAGCGACCATCAGAACAAACAGCAGCATCCGCATGGGGCCTCCTTGACGTCTGCAAATGAGCCGAACGTCTCGTGCTTACACCACCGAAGCCCAACTCGGTGCGACACCCGCGACGGCCGCCTAGCAGACGCCGCAGGACGGCCACGGTGTTACGACGCAGATGCCATGTCTCTACGGCCGGAGGTCCCGATGCACCGCATGCCGACCCTCTCCCTTCTCCTCGTCGCGGCATGCGTCGACGCACCCGGCACCGACAGCCCCGACCGCGGAAGCGGCGACTTCTTCGCGTGCCTCGACGCCGGACGCATCTGCGTCGAGACGAGCGTTCGATTCGGCGTCACGACCGAAGAGGAGTGCATCGCCGAAGGCTTGCAGGTCGTCGACACGTGCCCCGTCGATGGCGCCATCGGCACCTGCTTCGCTGGAAATCCCGATGGCCTGTGGACGACGACCACCTGGTACAGCGACGACACCGACAACATCGCCGACGCGAGCCTCGCCTGCACGACCATCGGGGGCACTTGGACGACGTACTGAGGCTGCAGACGCTCTCCGCGTCCGAGCTTGCGGTTCACTCGGCCTCGGCCGTCGCCGCCCCGTCGCGGAACAGCGCGATCTCGACCTCACCTTTGCCCTTCAACGCGGCGGAGCCTCGCCAGAACACACGCAGGCCTTCCGGCGCTTGGATCGCGAGCGTGGCCACCGTTCCCGGAAGCGCCGCCGAACAGAGACGAGACGCCACGTTGACCGTGTCGCCCCAAACGTCGAATTGGTAGCCCGAGCGTCCCGCGATGCCCGAGATCGCAGGCCCTTCGTGCACCCCGACGCGAACGTTCCAGTCGGGAGCCACCGTCGGGGTCACCCGCACCAGATCGCGCGCGCATGCCACGGCCACGCCAAGCGGATCGGCGACGTCGGACAGGACGCCCACAGCACCCATGAAGCCGTCGCCGAGCGTCTTGATCTTCGTGACGCCATGCCGGTCCGCGACGACGTCGAACGCACGAAACAAGGCATCGAGGCGTGTGATCACCGCCTCAGGCGCGTGGCGATCACACCACGACGTGAAGCCGACCACGTCGCAGAAGATCAACGCGGTGCGCTGGTGGGCCCGCGCGGCGACGGTTCCGCTCGCGCGCAGCTCATCCGCGATCGACTTCGGTAGGACGCTGTCGAGCAGGTCGTCGGCGCGACGGCGTTCCGCCTCCGCGGTCGCGAGCGCGTCGGCGAGCGCGAGCTGCGTCGCGACGCGAGCCCGGACGATCGCGGGGCTGAACGGCTTGTGGATGTAGTCGG